>NZ_JBQXYF010000020.1:0-67072 GCF_052645355.1 Halomonas sp. V046 | reverse complement strand
AAGTACATCCATTACTACAACCACGAACGCATCCGCCTGAAACTAAAAGGCCTGAGCCCCGTACAGTACAGGACTCAGGCCTTGGGCGCCGGCTGAGTGAACCGTCCAACTATTGGGGGTCAGCTCACATAGCCGGCGAGGCTTCGTTTTACCAGACGGCCGGCCCAGTATCCGGGCCGTCACCGAGGGGCGCTTGCCCGATGATCAGGCCTCGGCGCCGCCTTCCCCTTCTTCCTTGGCACGCGCCCGCTCGGCGGCTTGCTTGACCAGCGTCTCGAGCTCGCCGTTGCCGTGCATCTCCACCACGATGTCGCAACCGCCTACCAGCTCGCCCTCGACCCACAGCTGGGGAAAGGTTGGCCAATTGGCGATCTTCGGCAGTTCGCTGCGGATGTCCGGGTTGTCGAGAATATTGACGAAGGCGAACCGCTCGCCGCAGGCCATCAGCGCCTGAACGGTCTGGGCGGAGAAGCCGCACTGCGGCAGCTGCGGAGACCCCTTCATGTAGATAAGGATGGGATTTTCGCTGATCTGGCGCTGGATGTTCTCGGCGGTAGTGCTCATTGCGGCTCCTCGATGAGTCGATGCGTATGTCAGGCCTGAAAGATGCGGGCTAATGGGCGAGATTTCAATCCCTCCCATGGCGTCAGCGGCCAAGGCCTCGGCGTCAGCGGCCAAGGCCTCGGCGTCAGCGGCCAAGGCCGCGGCTCGGGTAACATCTCGGCCCAGGGCGAATCAGGCCTCGATGCCATTCACGTATGGTCCCGTATGGCCACGACTGGCTTCGCGTACGGCCGCGGCCATACCCGAGTCACGGACTCGGACTTTATCCTGCGGCCATTGTACGACCCACGTGCACATTGCGCATCCCCCGGGCGCTGGCTACGATGGTCGTTTTTTTCCGCCGGAGAGATGCCATGGCCGCCCGCCATTTCCTGACCCTGCTGGACCTGAGCCCGGACGAGCTGCGCTACCTCATCCAGCGCGCCATCACCATCAAGAACGGCCTCAAGGCCCACGGACCGACCTATACCCCCTTCACGAACCGCACCCTGGCGATGCTCTTCGAGAAGTCATCGACGCGCACCCGGGTGTCCTTCGAGACGGCCATGGCGCAGTTCGGCGGCCACGCGCTGTTCCTGTCCCCCCGCGATACCCAGCTCGGTCGCGGCGAGCCGATCGGTGACACCGCCCGGGTCCTCTCCGAAATGGTCGACGCGGTGATGATCCGCACCTTTTCCCATGCCGGCCTTCAGGAATTCGCCGAGGCCAGCGACGTTCCGGTGATCAACGCCCTGACCGACGACTATCACCCGTGCCAACTGCTCGCCGACGTGATGACCTGGACCGAGCTGCGCGGCAGCGTTCGCAACCGCACCGCGGTGTGGATCGGCGATGGCAACAACATGTGCCACTCCTGGATCAATGCCGCCCGCCAGTTCGACTTCACCCTGCGCATCTGCTGCCCCGAGGGCTACGAGCCTCGCGCCGACATCCTGGCCGCCGCCGGCGAGCGAGTCTCCATCGTTCGCGACCCGATGAGCGCGGTGGCGGGGGCCGATCTGGTCACCACCGACGTCTGGGCCTCCATGGGGCAGGAAGACGAGCAGGCCAAGCGCGAAGCCGCCTTCGCCGGTTTCCAGGTCACCGAGGCCATGCTCGATGCCGCCGCCGAGGACGTGCTGTTCTTGCATTGCCTACCCGCTCACCGCGGCGAAGAGATCAGCACGACCCTGCTCGATGACCCCCGCGCCGTGGTCTGGCAGGAAGCCGGCAACCGCCTGCACGCCCAGAAGGCGCTGATCGAGTTCCTGATGCTGGGCCAGGTCAGCGCCTGAGCCCCGCCGTCAGCCGGGCCGGCTGACGCGGGTCCGGCTTGCCCACGCGACCGCCCGGCGCGCGAGTCTCCCGCTGGCTCCTCGACCGCCGCCCGGCAAGGCGAGTAGCGCGGTCGACCGGATTGATTCGGTTGACCGGGTCGACGGCTAGCACGTCCACGGCCTCTCCGGCAGCAAACAGCGACGCCCATGGCGGCATTGTTCGACCTTGGTCTAATCGTCTTATCGGGTTATACTTTCGTCTTACGCTTTAACTCAGGAAAGGCAAGATGCCCGCGACCGTACTGCGAGACGAGAGTGCCCTGCGCATCGATCTGGCGAGTTTCGCCGAAGAGCTCTACCGCCAAGGCGGTGTCCTGGAAGTCATCACCCACGCCCAGCGTGGCCTGGACGCGTCGACCCTGGACGCCTTGAGCGCCTCCCGCCTTCAGGGCCAACGACTGCGTCGCATGCTGCGTGGCGACACCGTTGGCTACAATGCCAGCGGCCGTCTGATCCTCACCCGGCTCGGCCGCGAACTGGCCTTCGACATGTTCGGCGTCGGCGCCAGCGATCGCTGAATCAGCACCGAAACAGCCGGCCGCCCCCGGCATCGGCGCCAGACGAGGCCATTCCCTCCCCAGGCCCGTCAGCGTGGCCAGGCATCGCCCCGCCGCTCCTTAGTATTACTGCCCCGGCATTACGGCCCGCGGCATAGCTCCCCCCGGCCCGAGCCCATTTCCCGCCAAGGGTCAGTGGGTGGTAGCCGCGGCCAGCGACGCGGCTGTCGTGAAGCGATCGATGCAGCGCCGGGTCGCCCTCCAGCGACGCGGCTGTCTCGGCCGTGATCGCCTGACACCCGGGCTCCCGCTCCCACAACGCCCCGAGACGTCTCGCGCGAGCCGCAGACCGCCTCACGCACAGCGTCCCGATCATGTCGTGTGCATGTCGTATGAACGGGCTCACGCATCGCCCTCTTATCGCGCCCCTCTTATCGCACCCCTCTTATCGCCCCCCTCTTATCGCACCCCTCTTATCGCGCTCCTCTCGGCACTTTTTTCCCACCCGACGCCGATTCCGATCGGCCTGCGGCACCGCGCTCGGGTCGCCGACGGCATCAGGCCGATGGCACCCGTCGCCGATCCATGGTGTAAACCTCGAACCTCGGCCGCGAACCGGCGCAGAGCCATGGCCGCTCGCCCGTATCGAGCAAAGGCTGGCGCATAATGTTAACTATATGTCGTCTTTCGCCAACTCGATGTGTGACGCCTCGGCCACACTGCCTTCCATATCAACGAGGAGGGTTCCATGAACCGCAACGTCATCCTGACCTGCGCCGTCACCGGCGCCGGTGATACCACCGCCAAGCACCCCGGTGTTCCGGTCACCCCCGAACAGATCGCCGACGCCTGCATCGAAGCCGCCAAGGCCGGCGCCAGCATCGCACATATCCACGCTCGCGATCCCGACACCGGTGGCGTGAGCCATGACATCGAACACTTTCGCGAGATCATGCAGCGGGTCCGGGAAGCCGATACCGACATCGTCATGAACATCACCGCCGGCGGCGGCGGCGACTGGATTCCCGATCTTGAGGATCCGACCCGCGGTGGCCCGGGCACCGATATCCAGACCCCGGCCGAACGCCACGCACCGGTCGGAGCCTTCCTGCCGGAATTGTGCACCTTGGACTGCGGCAGCCTGAACTTCGGCGACATGGTCTACATCAACACCGCCGACTGGCTGCGCGAGCACGCCCGCCTGGTGCAGGCCGCCGGCGTTAAACCCGAACTCGAGTGCTTCGATCTCGGCCACGTCTGGTTCGCCCGCCAACTGCAGCAGGAAGGCCTGATCGACGGCGATCCGTTGTATCAGCTGTGCCTGGGCATTCCCTGGGGCGCCGAAGCCGACCCCGAGACCATGATGACCATGCGTAACAAACTGCCCCACAACGCCAACTGGGCCGCCTTCGGCATCGGCCGTCACCAGATGCCCATGGTTGCCCAGGCGGTCCTGCTCGGCGGCCATGCCCGGGTCGGCCTGGAAGACAACCTGTATCTCGAGAAAGGCGTGCTGGCCAGCAACGGCCAACTGGTGGAGAAGGCGTCCACCCTGATCGACAACCTCGGTGCTCGGGTGATGACCCCGGCACAGACACGCGCTCACCTGAAGCTGCGTGACCCCGTCACCGGCAAGATCGTCGGAGGTGACGCATGAGCCAGCTTAGCGTCATCGGTACCGGCGTCATCGGCAACGGCTGGATCGCCCGAGCCCTGGCCAATGGCTGGGACGTGGTGGCCTTCGACCCCGCCGAGGGCGCCGAAGACCGCACCCGTGCCTTCGTCGACAATGCCTGGCCCTCCTTGACCCGCCTGGGCCTCGCCCCAGGGGCCTCCAGCGACCGGCTACGCTTTGTCGCCGACATGGACGCGGCAGTCGCGGGGGCCGACCTGATCCAGGAAAATGTGCCGGAACGCCTGGAGCTCAAGCAGAGCATCCTGGCGCGCCTCGACGCCGTCGCGGCCCCCGAGGTCCTGATCGGCTCGTCAACTTCGGGCTTCAAGCCCACCGACCTGCAGCAGGACTGCAGCCGAGCCCCGGGTCGCGTCATCGTCGCCCACCCGTTCAACCCGGTCTATCTGCTGCCGTTGGTCGAACTGGTCGGCGGCCAGGCCACCGACGAGGAGCACACCGCCAAGGCCCAGGAGCTCTATCAGGCGCTGGCCATGCGACCGCTGGTCGTTCGCCGGGAAATCGAGGGGCACATCGCCGACCGGCTGATGGAAGCCCTGTGGCGGGAGGCCCTGCACCTGGTCAACGACGGCGTCGCCACCACCGAAGAAATCGATGCCGCCGTCGTCTATGGCTGTGGCCTACGCTGGTCGCTGATGGGCACCTTCCTGACCTTCCACCTGGCCGGCGGTGAACAAGGCATGCGCCATATGCTTGAGCAGTTCGGCCCGGCATTGAAGCTGCCATGGACCAAGCTCGAGGCCCCGGAACTGACCGACAGTTTGATCGACAAGGTCGTCGAAGGCTGCGAGTACCAGGCCGCCGGCCGCCCGGTATCCGAGCTGGATCGCCGTCGCGACGACTTCTTGGTCGAGTTGCTCGGCCTGGTCAACAAGTATTGGCCCGAGTCAGAAGGCCTCGAGGGACGCATCTGATGGCGCTGCTTCAGACCCGGGTCGCCCCGGAGTGGGTGGACTACAACGGCCACATGAACGACGCGGAATATGCCCGCGTCTTCTCCCTGGCGGTGGAGGCCCTGATGGACGCCATCGGCCTCGATGAGCAAGGCCGGCGGCGCCACGACTACACGATCTACACCCTCGAGACCCATCTGTGCTATCGCCGCGAGGCCCATCAAGACCAGCCGCTGCGGGTCGAGGTTCAGGTCGCGGATCGCGATGCCAAGCGCCTGCATGTGCTGTTCGAGATGCAGGACGACGAAGGCACCCTGTTGGCCACCAGCGAGCAGATGCTGATGGGCATCGATATCGGCAGCGGCCGCCCGGCGCCCTTCCCCGAGCCAGTCGACGCGGCGATCGCCGGCCTGCCGGGGCTCGCCGATCCACCTCCCGCCGCGATGGGGCGCCAGATAGGCATCGTTCGGCGCCCAGGCTAACCCGCCGCCACCGCGAGGGCCTCACCCGCGCACCGATGGCGGTGCGCGGGCGGCATTGCATCGAGCCCCCACGGCCACCACGCCTCGGGCGCTTCGCTTCCACGCTCCGGGAATCAGGGTAGCCGGTATGCACATTGCTGACTTCGAACGCCGCTTTGACGCCGGCCTCAACGCCATGACTCGGCTCTCCGTGGTCGAGGCACGGCGCTACTATGACCGGCTTTGCGCTTCCTTCGCGACGCCTCTTGCACCGCACCTGACCCTTACCGATGACACGCTGGTGTCGGGCATCGGCCCGGCCTTGGCCCTGCGCCGGTTTCGCCCGGAAAATCCGCGGCCAGGCAAGGTGCTGTATCTGCACGGCGGCGGATTCAGCCTGGGATCTCTGGATAGTCACCAAGGGGTTGCCGCGGGGCTCGCCGAGGCGCTCAACCGCGAGGTTGTAAGCCTCGGCTACCGGCTATCGCCGGCGGCAACCTACGCCGACGCCATCGACGACGCCCGCCGCGGCGTCGCGGCGCTATCGCCCGTGGCGGTGGTTGGCGACAGCGCCGGTGGGCGACTCGCCATCGACGCCACCGCCAACGCACCGGGGCCAGCCCTAGGGCTGGTCTACCCGCTGGTGGGGCGGCCAGAACTTGCCACCCTTGGCCCCGATGCGCCGCTGCTGTCTCGGGCGGACATCCTCGCCGCCTGGCACGCCATCGCCGCCCACGCGCCTGCCGGCAACGCGCTTGAACCACCGGCGGCACGCATCGAGGTGCTGGCGGTAGAGCGGGACCCCCTGACGGCACCACTCGACGCCGCGGTCACCGCCTGGAAAGCCGCCGGAGCGGACGTTGGCTATCACCTGGCCTCCGACATGCTCCATGGCAGCCTGCACGCCCGGGAGTCGCTGCCCCAGATGCGCAAGGCATGGCACAACTTCTGCGCAGGGCTGCGTCAGCGACTAGACTAAAACAACAATAACCCATTGTTTATACGTTACTTTCTTTCGCTAGCGATCGAATATGCACATTTTTGCAAGGGTTTACCTACACCACTCGAAGGAGGAGCTCTCGGCGACGCCAGGCCAGGCGATCGCCTCCGACCAACCACACACCATCATGCCCCCACAACGATAAAGAGCCGCCAATGAAGAACAACCTCACCACCTCCATTGCCACCATCGTCACCGTCATCGCCCTGATCGGGTTCGCGGCCGCCGCGCCGACGCTGTTCCAGGGATTTCTCGAAACGATCAAGGTCCACGTCATCGGCAACTTCGGCTTCATCTTTACCTATCCAGCCTTCGCCGCCTCGATCGTCTTCGTCGTCTTGATGTTCACGCCCCTGGGCCGGCTACGCTTCGGCGAGGGACCGCCCGAATTCAGTACCCTGGCCTGGCTCGGTATGCTGTTCGCGACCGGCATGGGCATTGGCCTCGTGACCTGGGGAGTGCTCGAGCCGCGCTATCACGTCGAGGCCGGTTTCAGCGTCGACCAGAGCCTGCTCTATGCCTTCAATCACTGGGGCTTGCTGGCATGGTCGGGGTACCTGGCCATCGGCGTCATCTTCGCCCACGCCATGTACAACATGAACATCGCCAAGCCCGCGGAGACCCTGCTCGGCGGCGGCTTCCTGAGCAAGCTCAACCTCGTCAGCCTGGTCGTATCCACGGTCATCGGCCTGTCACTGACGTTTTCCTACGCCTCCGAACCGCTGCAGAAGAGCCTCGAGCAGTTCTTCGGCCTCGACGTCAGCCCGACAGTCATCATCATCGTGCTGTCCGCCTTCGCCATCGCCTCGAGTGCCTCGGGCCTCAATCGCGGCATCAAGTGGTTGAGCAACTACAACACCCTGTTCGCGCTCATCCTGATGGCCGCGGTCTTCGTGCTGACCACGCCCCTGGACATTCTGGGAAGCTTCGCCCGGCTGGTGCCGGAATACATCGTCCGCTATCCCGCCATGGCCATGGACATTGGCCTCAACGACCCCGACCACAAGGCCTGGCTGGCCGATTGGCTATACGCTTTCGAAGCGGCCTGGTACGGCTGGTTCATCTTCACCGGCGTGTTCATCGCGCGGATCTCCAAGGGCCGCACCCTGCGCCAACTGGTGCTGGGCGTGATGCTGGTACCGAGCCTGTTCTCGTGCCTGTGGTTTACCACCTTCGGGCTGGGTGGCCTCGCCACTGGCTCTGAAGACGTCTTCGCGCTGATGGCGACGCTCGACAGCCATGGCATCCTGTCGATGATCCTGGCGTTGAACATCCTGCTATTCTTCGTCACCAGTGCAGACTCCGCCGGGCTGGTCTGCGAGATGCTCACCGTGCCGCGCTCCCGGGCCTTCTGGATCGTCGCCATGGCCGCCCTGGCGGTGGTGGTGAACTGGCTCGAGGGCGACATCTTCAAGGTCATCCTGACCCTGATTTCGGTAGCGGCCTTGCCCGTCGCCTTCGGCATCTTTGCGCTGGTCACGGCGTTCCTGATGCGCCTGCGCAGGCCTCGGCAGCCCCGTCCGATGGGCGCCGGCAGCGACTGAGTCCGACCGCCCGCGACGACCGCCATATGGCCACCGTCACACCCGCGATGCCCCCGGGCATCGCGATATCCGCGGCCAATACGCCGCCACGGGATCGCCGGCCCGAGGACCGGCTCTCACAGGAGCAATACTATCGGTAACTTGACCCCTTCTCAGGACTCGGATGCGAGTCGCTATCCCGATGCCGTACTGGCGAAACACGGCCCGTTCAAGGGCATGCACCGCGGCATGACCATCACCAGCGCCCTTCTGGTGCTGGCCTTCGTGCTCTTCGCCGGCATTGATCCCGACGCTTCCAGCCGTCTGTTCGGCACGGCCCGGAGCTGGATCGAAGCGACCTTCGGCGACTACTACCTGATCACCATCGTGGCGCTCATCGCGGTGTGCCTCGTCATCGTCGTCAGCCCCTACGGCAAGATTCGCCTGGGCCAGGACGACGAAGTCCCCGAGTTTTCCCGCTTCGCCTGGTTTTCGATGCTGTTTTCCGCCGGCATCGGCATCGGCATCCTGTTCTTCGGCGTCGCCGAGCCGACCTTCTATTTCGACAACAGCGCGGCCTTCGGCTACCCCAATAACCCCCACGCGGACATGGCCGGCGCCACAGCCATGACCTACGAGCGTGCCATCGATGCGCTGCGGGTCACCTTCTTCCACTGGGGCCTGCATGGTTGGGCGGTCTACGTCATCGTCGGCCTCGCGCTGGCCTACTTCGCCTACCGTCGCGGCTTGCCACTGGCGCTGCGCTCGGCGCTGTACCCGTTCATCGGCCAGCGCATCTACGGCCCCATCGGGCACCTGGTCGACCTGCTCGGCGTGCTCGGCTGCGTGTTCGGCGTGGCCACGTCCCTCGGTCTCGGGGTTAGCCAGATGGCGGTGGGCCTGGAGCGCCTGATCGGCACCAGTGCCGGCCTCGGCACACAGCTGACGCTGATCGCCATTATCTCGGTGATCTCGATCGCATCGGCGATGTCCGGCGTACGCCGTGGCATCCGATTCATTTCCGAGCTCAATATCTGGGTATCGCTGCTGGTGGTCGGCGGCTTCATCGTCGGTGGCCCCACGCTGTGGCTGATCGGCGCGTTCGGCGACACCCTGCTGGATTACGTGACGAGCTTTATCCCCATGGGGCTGTGGTTTCCCGACCAGTCGACGGACGCCGACTGGCAAGGCGCCTGGACCATTTTCTACTGGGGTTGGTGGCTGGCCTGGGCGCCCTTCATCGGGCTCTTCATCGCCCGTATCTCCCGCGGGCGCACCCTGCGCGAGTTCGTCCTCGGGGTACTGCTGGTGCCCACCATGATCATCTTCGTTTGGCTGGCGATCTTCGGCGGCACGGCGCTGCATCAGGAGTTGACCGCCGCAGGAGGCGTCGGCAGCGCCGGGATCATCGACCTGGTAAATGCCTGGAACCTGCCAGCGGCGCTGTTTGCCACCGCCGACGGGGTGGCCGGTAGCGGGGCAATCGGCTGGATACTGTCGGCCTTGATGGTCTTTCTGCTGATGAGCTGGTTCGTCACAAGCTCAGACTCCAGTACCCTGGTGCTGACCACCATTCTGTCACTCGGCAACGACGATCCCCCCCAGGTCTTCCGCATCTTCTGGGGGGCCGTGATCGGACTAGTGGCGGCGGTACTGCTCATCGCCGGCGGGCTAAAGGCACTGCAGACCGCCCTGATCGCCGCGGCCCTGCCCCTGAGCTTCGTCATCCTGGCCATGACCCTTGGCGTGCTGGTGTCCCTGGTGCGCGAAGGCAGCCGAACGGCGGTAAAAAGCTCGGATGGGTAGCTTTGCGCCGGGCTCTGCATCGGACGTTGCATCGGACTTTGCGCCGAGATTGGTGACCTCGCCGGATCGAGGACATCGCCTTGTAGCGTGATGCCGAAGTGGTCCTGGACCGATGACGGATGACCGATAGCAGAGAGCGCCGCCCCTGGTCCCGGCGTACAGAAGCCCGCCGTCTTTGCAGACGGCGGGCTTCGTTGTGGTGCGTTGCAGCGTGCCGGGCAAGCCACGGCGACTGCCCCTCGATTCGATCGTCCGCCGTGGCCGAATCGACCACGCCCCGTCTCACGTCTCAACCCCGACGCAGGTCGCGTCGGCTCGTCGACTCAGGGGCCATCGGGCTCGAATCGGCCAAGCTCGACCTCGAGGCTGAACAGCGCCGCCGACAGGTCGCCGACACTCATCACCGGCGTCGCCGGCGCCTCGGCATCGGGCCAGGCCTTGAGCACCTTCTCGTAGCCGGACACCAGGGCGTCATAGGCCCCCGCCTGCCGGAAGAGCTCGGCATGCGTCTCGAGAGATTCCCGCGCGGTCAACACGAAGCCACGGCCGTCCTGGTACTCCAGCACGTCATGGAAGCTGCCGTCCTCGACCGCTTCGTCGTACTCCTGCAGGGCCGTCTTCAACAGCGCCAGTTGAACGCGAGCCTGGAAGGCCGGGTCCATCTCGATATCGTCCTCCACGTCGCTCATGGCGGTGCGAATGGTCGTCAGCACCTGGGCAAACGCCGGCTCCAGATCGGACCAACCACCGCCCTGCCGAGCGCGCTCGGACAACGCCTCGAGCTGGTCCTCGAAAGGCGCGATGCCGCGTGCCTCGAACGCCGGCTCCAGGGACTCGTAGACCTCCTGGTAAGGATGCGCGAAGTGGGGATAGGAAGCGGTCTTGTTCCCCTCTTGGTAGAGTTCACGGGCGATGGCAAGGTGGCCCAGCATCTGAGCCAGCTCGACGGTGTAGACACCGGGGTTCGTCGGGTCGATAGCACGACCACCTTCACCACCTTCACCACCTTCACCGCCTTCACCACCTTCACCACCTTCACCACCTTCGCCACCTTCACCCCCACCGGAGGACGCACTCAGGTAGGCAAAAGCCCGGTAGGGGTCGGCGCCCGCGGAATCCTGGCCAGATTCACCGCCTTCTCCACCATGGCCACCTTCTCCACCATGGCCAGACTCACCGCCTTCTCCAGCATGGCCACCTTCTCCACCGGGGCCACCTTCTCCACCATGGCCAGCCTCACCGCCTTCTCCACCATGGCCGTCTTCACCGCCTTCTCCACCATGGCCGCCTTCACCGCCAGAAGCGCCAACGTCGTTGCTGGTCTCGTAGGCGCTGCTATCCTGCTTGGGCGCTTCGTCTTCGCCGTGATCGGCCAGGGCGCCCCCGGAGCCGAGCAATACGCTGGCGCCAACGCCTATCCAGAGCTTGGTGCGGGTCTGATGCGACATCGTGTCCTTCCTTGCTGTTCGAGGTTGGGAGTAGCGTTGGCCCGGCATCCAGCGGCCGGTGACGTGCTGTGACGTTCGACGCCGCGGAGCCGGTTTGCCACGAAGGGCTACACCGCTGTCCGGCTTTCGGCGGCTTTCAGCGGCGTTCTGTCAGGGTTCACAATCTAGCGTGCCGTTGGCGCAAGTGTAATGCAAACGATTCACAGTCGGGTATGATGCCGCCCATTTGCCGGAGCCTGCCATGATTCTCTGTATCGACCGAGTCCTCTCCGACCCCATGGTGACCCGCCTGCGCAGCGCCCTGGAGACCATCGAGTTTCGCGACGGCAAGGAAACCGCCGGCTGGCACGCCCGCACGGTCAAGCACAATCAGCAGGCGGACGGCCGTGACCCCGGGCTTGCCGAGCTCAAGGAAACCATCGGCGATACCCTCGCCAGGCACACCCTCTTTCAGATAGCCGCACGCCCTCGACGCATGAAACCGGTCATGTTCAGCCGCTACCAAAGGGGCATGCAATACGGCAGTCACGTCGACGACGCGGTGATGCCCAGCCCCCAGGGGCCGATGCGAACCGACCTGTCGTTCACGATTTTCCTGACTCCCCCCGAGGAGTACGATGGCGGCGAGCTGGTCACCGACACCACGGTGGGAGAACAAAGCTACAAACTCGCCGCGGGTTCGATGATCCTGTACCCCTCGTCGACACTGCACCGGGTCGCCGAAGTCACCCGAGGTGAGCGGCTCGCGGCCGTGGGATGGCTACAGAGCCAGGTCCGTGACCCCGGCCAGCGCGAGATACTGTTCGACCTCGACACCGCCCGCCGTCGCCTCTTCGAGGAGCACGGCAAGACCGACACCTTCGACGCCTTGTCAAAAAGCCTGGCCAACCTGCAGCGAATGTGGGCCGAGGTCTGACCGCGGCGGCGGTCTGCGGCCGGGCAGGCGCTGCGGCGCCGCCGCAGCGCCGACATCGCTCAGTCTCCCACCTTCCCCTGGCGCAGCGCCGCCGGCGAGTAGCCAAACTGGCGACGAAAGGCGCGGCTGAAGCTCGACGCCGACGAAAAGCCACAGACAAGCCCTACCGACAGCACGTCGCGATCGGTTTCCTTGAGCAGGGTCGCGGCCCGCGCGAGGCGCAACCCGAGATAGTAGCCCGCCGGCGTCTGCGCCAAGGTCTCGGCGAACAGCCGCTGCAGCTGCCGCGACGACACGCCACTGCGCCGAGCCACCTCGGCGAGCGTCAACGGGCTTTCGAGGTGGCGCTCCATCAACGCGACGGCATCCACCAGCCGACGGTTATGGCTCCCCAGCCGTCGAGCCAGGGTCATGCGCTGCTGGTCGCCCCGGGAGCGCAAGCGGTCGTGGATCAGCTGCTCGGAGACATCGACGGCCAGGGCCATGCCGTGGCGTCGGGCGATCATCTCCAGGGTCATGTCCATGGCCGCCGAGCCGCCGGCACAGGAAAACCGTCGCTCGCCGAGCAGAAACAGCTCATCGCTGGTGCGAAGGTGGGGATAGCGTTCATTGAACCCCGGCAGGCTCTCCCAGTGCAGGGTCACTTCCTCGTGGTGCAACAGCTCCGCCTCGGCCAGCACGATGGCCCCGGTGTCGAGGGCACCGATCCGACAGCCGGCCTGATCCTGGCGGTTGAGCCAGGCCACCAGCGCGCGATCGATCCACAGGTCCGGGTCGAAACCGCTGCAGACCGCGACCGTCGGCAGCCTGGGGGCATCGACGACGGCACAGTCGACCAGCAAGGTCATGCCATTGCTGGCCGTGACCGGTGCTCCATCCAGGCCGATCAACGTCCAATCGTAGAGCGGACGCTGAGCGATGCGATTGGCGATGCGCAGGGGCTCGACCGCGGAGAAGAACGCCATCATCGAGAACCGTGGCAATAGCAAGAACCCCCAACGCTCCATCTCCCCTGGATCGTCGGCATAGGCCTTCCACTCGCTCACGGCGACTGCCACCCGGCCCGGTGGCAACACCCTGGCTCCGCGTCCCGGTGCCAGGATACCGGCAAGACCGACCCGGTGGCCGACAGCGGTAACACGCCAGCGGAACCTCCCGACAGGGGCGACGACAGGGGCGACAGCACTCTCTTTCGGTTCGGCATTCGGTTCGGCATTCGCTTCACCCTGGGCTCCTCGACGGACGGAAACGGTAGCGGCAATGCCGGCGAGGATATCACGCGGGTGCGGCCACCGACGGCTTAGGCCCCCTGCGAGTACCGGGTGCCGCGGGGCTTAAGCGACCAGCCATGCGACAAGCCATGCGACAAGCCATGCGACAAGCCGTGCGATAAGCCGGGCGACTTCCCGGGGACCAGCCGACCGACCGCCCGCGTGGTGCACCTCGTCCCTTGGCGGCAGATGCGGCTGCACGAGGCTCGACGTTTCCCTACACTGTCCGCGGGGCGAGCGTTGCCACCCCGCCACCCGCTGGTTCTCCTTCTTCCTGTTGCGGCGAAACGTCATGCGCCTGACCTACACCGGTCCCTCTCCCGAGCCCATCGGCTTCCTGCTGCTCGAGCGCTTCGCCATGGTGGCGCTGTTCTCGGCCATTGAGCCACTGCGCATCGCCAACCGTGTGGCCGGCCGGGAACTGTTCCGCTGGCATCTAATCAGCCGGGACGGAGCGCCGGTGACGGCCAGCAACGGCATCCCGCTGGCGGTCTCCTGGGCTCTGGACACGGCACCGGCGACCCCGAGTCTCGCCGTCTGCGCAAGCTTCGAGCCCCTGGCGACCCTGGACCCCCGCCTGGCCGACTGGCTGGTGGCCAGACGCCAGGCCGGCGCGGCCCTCGGCGGCATCGATACCGGCGTTTTCGTGCTCGCGGCAGCTGGGCTGCTGGATGACCAGACGGTGACCCTGCACTGGGAGAGCCTGCCGGACTTCCGCCGACGTTTTCCCCGCGTCGAGGCCGTGGAATCGCTCTTCGAAGTCACCCCGGAGGGCTTCTCCTGTGCCGGGGCCAGCGCCTCCATCGACCTCGCCCTGGACACTATTCGGCGGCGTCATGGCGATCGTCTGACCCGCCTGGTGAGAGAACAGCTGGTCCATGATCACCGCCGTCTTCCCGCCAGCCGCCAGCGTCACCCGGCCGATGACGGCGAACTCCCTGCCCCCCTGGCCCGCGTCATTCGGCTGATGGATGCCCACCTGGAGTCGCCGCTGAGCGTGGCACACCTGGCCAGCGCGATAGGCATCTCCGAGCGTCAGCTCGAACGCCGATTCGCCACCCATCTGGCACGCAGCCCGAAACGGGTCTATCTCGAACGGCGCCTGCGTCTGGCGCGTCAACTGGTGATCGACACCCACCACGGCGTGATGGACATTGCGCTCGCCAGCGGCTTCGCTTCGCCGTCGAGCTTTACCCGAGCCTTCCGCGAGTACCACGGTCTGTCGCCGACCGCCCTGCGTCGTCGTGCACGCCCACCGCAGCGCTGACTCACGGGCGCTGACCCGCGGGCGTTGTCACCTGTCATTGGCCCACAACCGCTGCCTGCCGCGGCTTACGCAAGCCACCGCAAGCCACCACGCTAACCCCGCTCGGCGATCGAGAGACCCCGTCAGAGAACGAGAGACCCCGTCAGAGAACGAGAGCCCCTGGCGTCGGTTTCTGCATGATGACTGTCGGTTTTTGCACGAATCCGGGCCTGAAAAGTCGTCAGCCTAAGCGCCATGATCGAGCGCCAAGCCGGCGCCACACCTAACATCGTTCTGCGAGGAGCCGACATGAGCACCGCCTCACTACCCATCACCCCCGACTACGACGCCTGGCCCGTCACGGTCGACATCGCCCGGGTCGACGTCGAGCCCAACCTCGTCACCCTGACCTGGGACGATGGCCGCATCAGCCGCTATCACAGCATCTGGCTGCGGGAGAACGCCGCCGATGACAGCACCATCAACCCGGCCACACGGGAGCGCATCCTCGACCTGTCGACCCTCCCGGCCTGGCCGACGGTGAGCGAGGCGCGCATCGATGAGGCCGGCGCCCTTGCCCTGGTCATGGCGCCCGAAGGGAGGTCGCTGCGCTTCCATCCCGGCTGGCTGCGTGCCCACGACTATGACAACACCGCCGACCCAAGGGCGCCCCTGGTCCCCATCGAAACCTGGACCGGCGGCGCCGACGCCGCCCCTGACACCCTCAATGCCAGCGGCTGGCTCGACGCCGAACCGGCGAGCCTCGACGACGAAACCATCCTCGCCCCGGCGCTGGAAAGCCTGCTCGGCAAGGGCCTGGTACGCCTACGAGGCCTACCCACAGAGCCCGGCACCCTGGCCGCCATTGCCGAGCGCATCGGCCCGGTACGCTCGACCAACTTCGGCACCCTGTTCGACGTCAAGGCCAAGCACGACCCGGACTCCAACGCCTACACCGCCATCGCGCTGCCACCTCACGTCGACCTGCCGACCCGGGAGTATCACCCCGGGCTGCAGCTGCTGCATTGCCTGGAGAATACCGTCGAAGGCGGCCAGGCGGTCATGCTCGACGGCTTCGCCGTCGCCGAGGCCCTGCGCGAGCAAGACCCCGAGGCCTTCGCGACGCTGACACGCGTCCATTGGCGCTACGCCAATACTGCCAAGACCAGCGACTACGTCTGGCACTCGCCGATGATCGTCGTCGACGATCAGGGTAACCTCGATGAAGTGCGCATCGCCGACTTTCTGCGCGGTCCG
The DNA here is from genome assembly GCF_052645355.1 of Halomonas sp. V046. Classification (NCBI taxonomy): domain Bacteria; kingdom Pseudomonadati; phylum Pseudomonadota; class Gammaproteobacteria; order Oceanospirillales; family Halomonadaceae; genus Halomonas; species Halomonas sp. V046. The sequence continues at coordinate 51,181 of NZ_JBQXYF010000020.1, read as the reverse complement.
CTGATCACCGATTTCGACCTGGTGGAACCGGCCTATCGCGCGCTGATGGCGCTGCAGACACTGCTGCGTGACCCGACGTTCGCCATCCGCTTCACCTACCGTCCGGGGGATCTGGTGATCTTCGACAACCGTCGCCTGCTGCACGCCCGTGACGCCTTCGAGGGCGACTCCGGCCATCGCTGGTTGCAGGGCTGCTACCTGGAGCGTGACGAGGTGCGCTCGCGCCATCGCATGGTGGAACGCCGTCGTCGCGAACGCCAGCTCTGAGCCGATCGCCGGCCCCGAACCAGGTCCATTCGTCACCAAGGCCCGGGGCCAACCGACGCCCGAGCAGTTCGCGTCTCAGTCGGCCACCAGGCCACGCCGAGCGGTGACGCTCGGCGCCTCCGAGAAGCGCCGACGATAGGCCCGGGTGAAGTGTGCCAGGTGGGAAAAGCCAACGCCGAAGGCCGCCTGGGAGACGCTGACCCGGCTATCGGCGAGCACCCGCTGGGCATGATCGAGGCGCATGCCGAGATAGCATTGCTTGGGAGTCTCGCCAAACGCCGCCATGAACAGCCGAGTCAACTGACGCTGGGACTGACCGGCCAGCCGACATACCTCCGGGATCGCCAGCGACTGCGCCAGGTTGGCCTCCATCACCGCCAGGGCCCTCACGACGCTGCGCGGCAGCGCCGGATCCTGATAGCGCTCCTGGGTCCTGGTGCTGTCCTGACCGCGCTGATGAACGATCTGCCGCCCCACCGCATCCGCCAGCGACGGCCCGTAGAGGGTCTCTATCCAGGCCAGCATCATGTCGATGCTGGCCGCGCCTCCTGACCCCGTCAGGCGCTCGCCTTGCCACTCGTAGTGTGCCGGACTGATGGCGAGCTCGGGGAATTCCTGGCGAAACGCCGGCACACTCTCCCAGTGCAGCGCGACCCGGTGCCCCGCCAGCACCCCGGCCCGCGCCAGAATGAACGGCGCCGTATCCAGCCCCCCAAGCCAGGCCCCATGGGCCGCCAGCCGCCGCAGCACGGCACGCTCCTCCACGCCGACATGCGCCTCCGGCTCATAGGACGACACCACCATCAGGCGTGAATGCGACGCCATTTCGTCGAAGCCGCCCTCGTCGACAAGGCCCGTCAGACGCTCATCCACGTCGATGCGTACGCCATTGCTCGCCACCACCGCTTCACCGTCGGCGGACAACAGACGCCAGGCAAAGAGATCCCGCCCGAACCGGTTGGCCACCCTCAAAGGCTCCAGCAAACAGAACAGCGTCAGCATCGAAAAACGCGGCACCAGCCACACATTGAGGGTGTGCTCGGCGGCATCCGGAGACAGCACCGGCGGCGAATCGGGACGCGGATAAGGATGCGGAGAGGGATGCGGAGAGGGATGCGAAGAGGGCCAGGCATCCGGGGCCAAGACATCGGGCATAGGGCTATTTTTATCAACCATTTGGCGAATTTAATCAAATTGTACCGGAATCCCCCACGTAAGCTAGGGCCAACACCATTTCCGGATCGGCACATCAGCGCCGCTCCCCTGCCGCGGAGATCATCGAGTGACCAGCGCAAGCGATCACCTCAGCCTGACCAGCCAAGGCCAACAACTGCGGGTTAACCACGCCACTGGCACCCTGACTCTCGAGGCCTTGTGGCTGCGTGAACGAGCCCCCGACGCCAACACACTGGACCCCCAGACCGGCCAGCGACTGATAGAGGCCGCGGAACTGCCGCTGGACCTTGCGGTGACCGACGCGACACGCGACGGGGACCGCCTGGCACTGACCTTCAGCGACGGCCACCGTGCGTGCTATTCGTTGACGGCACTGATCGCGGAAACCCGCGCCAACGACGAGCACGCAGGGCTGACGCTGTGGGATGCGACCCTCGACGAGGTGCCACACAGCGACTTCACCGCGGCCCTGGACGACGACACGGCGCTGCTCGACCTGCTCGAGCGGCTCCATCGCTTCGGCTTCGTCAAGGTCACCGGCGTGCCGGCGACGGAAGATGGCATGCAGGCGCTGATTCATCGCATCGGCCCCCTGCGTCGGACCAACTGGGGCGGCATCGCCGACGTCAAGTCCGTGGCCAATGCCTACGACCTGACCATGACCCAGCGCGGCCTCGAGCCCCACACCGACAACCCCTATCGCGACCCCATCCCGGGCTACATCTGGCTGCACTGCCTGAGCAACGCCGCGAGTGGCGGCGACAGCACCCTGGTGGATGGTTTCCAGGCCGCCGAATGCCTGCGCCGTGACGCCCCCGATGCCTTCACCTGCCTGACCCAGGTGGCACCAGGCTTTCGCTACCACGACGACACCACCCGGCTCGAGAGCGAAGGCCCGCTGATCGAGCTCGACAGCCGCGGGCACATCGCCCGGGTGCGCTTCTCCAACCGCACCGAGCGCGTCCCTGCCCTGGAAGGCGAGACGCTGAAACGCTACTACGCCGCCCGCCAGGCCTTCTACCGCCTGATCAGCGGCGACGCGCTGACCCTCCACCTCAAGCTCGAGCCGGGGCAGATGCTGATCATGGACAACTACCGCCTGCTGCATGGCCGCAGCGCCTTCCAGCTCGACGGTGGCGTCCGCCATATGCGCCAGGGCTACGTCGACCGAGATTCCACCGCCAGCCGCCGTCTGCTGCTGGGCGACCGCCGCCACCTGGAAGCCTCCTCGTCGGCCGGGCCCAGCGTCGATGGTGAGTCGCCCGAGCCAGCCACACTGGCCTCGACCCAGGGAGCTTACTCATGAGCCAGCACCACGCCCGGCCTGACACCGCGCTGACCCAGGCACGCTTTCGTCGCTTCGACGAGAGCCGCCACGAGGAATGGGCGCTCATCGATGCGCGCTTTCGCGACTATCAGTCCGACGCCTGCCGTCGCGTGCTCGCCCACCTGGACCGTCTGCGAGGCGACCATCACGGCTATCCGGTTGACCGCTACGAACATTGCCTGCAGACCGCCACCCGGGCGCTGCGCGCTGGCGCCGACGAGGAAATGGTGGTCTGCGCTCTGCTGCACGACATCGGCGACGACCTGGCGCCGGCCAATCATGCCGAGATCGCCGCGGCGATTCTCGAGCCGTTCATCGATCCGCTCAACGTGTGGATGATTCGTCACCATGAGCTGTTTCAGGGCTACCACTACCGCCACTTCTTTGGCCAGGATCGCCATGCCCGCGACGCTCACGCCGGGCATCCTGCCTTCGAGCGTACCGTGCGCTTCTGCGACGAGTGGGACCAAACCAGCTTCGACCCCGACTACGATAGCCTGCCGCTGTCGGCCTTCGTGCCCCTGGTAGAACGCGTTCTCGGCCGCGAGCCCTTCGGCGGGCTGCCGGACCTCGTCGATCGGGACGCCTTGGCGACTGACGAGGGTCGCGCCTCATGCTGACCTGTGCCCAGCAGTTGATCAGCCTGCTCGAGGCCTACGGTATCGATACCGCCTTCGGCATTCCCGGTGTGCACACAATCGAGCTCTATCGCGAGTTTCCCGGCTCGTCTTTGACCCATGTGACCCCGCGCCACGAGCAGGGCGCCGGCTTCATGGCCGACGGCTATGCTCGCGCCAGCGGCCGCCCGGCGGCGTGCTTCATCATCACCGGGCCCGGCATGACAAACATCGCCACCGCCATGGGCCAGGCCCTGGCCGACTCGGTGCCGATGCTGGTGATTTCCAGCGTCAACGCGACCCCGACCCTGGGCCGCGGCCAGGGCCGCCTGCACGAGTTGCCCCATCAGAGCCAGACCCTGGCCGGCGTCAGCGTCTTCAGCCACACCCTGCTCGACCCCGCGGGCCTCGGAGAGGTAATGGCCCGAGCCTTCGCCGTGTTCCAGGGCGCGCGACCGGGCCCGGTGCATATCGAGATTCCCCTCGACGTCATGGCCGCGCCTGTCGGCGACACGGCCGCCAGCCGAGCCGCGGTGCCGTCCCTGATATACCCACCGGCCCCGGCACCCGCGGCACTCGATACCGCCGCACGCTGGCTCGATGCGGCCAGCCGACCGCTGGTGCTGCTCGGTGGCGGCAGCGTCGATGCACCCCAGGCCGCACGGGCCCTGGTCGAGCGCCTCGATGCCCCGACCCTGACCACCATCAACGCCCGCGGCGTGCTCGGCCACCATCACCCCCTGGACCTTGGCGATACCGCGAGCCTCGACGCGGTGCGCCGGCTTGCTCGCGAGGCCGACGTCGTGCTGGCCCTTGGTACCGAGCTCGGCGAGACCGACTACGATCTGGTATTCGATGGCGGCTTCGCCATTGCCGGGAAGCTGATTCGGGTCGATATCGACCCCCAGCAGCTCAGCCGCAATCAGCCGGCGGCACTGGCCATGGTCGCCGACGTCGGGCTGACCCTCGACGCGCTGGCCGGCCGCCTCACCCCGGCTCGGCGCCGGGGCGCCGAGATCGCCCAGCGGGTGCGCGAAGCGCTGGCCCTCGAGCAGGACCCGGACCTTGCGCCCTATGTCTCGCTGTATCAGACCCTGGATGCGGTGATGCCCGAGGCGATCATCGTCGGTGACTCGACCGGCCCCGTCTACGCGGGCAACTTTCTCGCGCGGCGCAGCGCCCCGCGCCGCTGGTTCAATGCCGCCACCGGCTACGGCACCCTCGGCTACGGGTTGCCGGCCGCGCTCGGTGCCAGCATCGCCCGTCCGGACCTGCCGGTGGTCGCCCTGGTGGGGGATGGCGGCCTCCAGTTCGTCCTCGGTGAGCTGGCCACCGCCCGGGACCTTGGCCACCCTATCGCCCTGGTGGTGTGGAACAACGACGGCTACGACGAGATCCGCCGCTACATGACCCAGGACGGCGTCGAGCATCTGGGCGTCGATCTCAAGGCCCCGGATTTTGCTGCACTGGCCGCTGCCTTTCACTGCCGCTACGCCGCGGTGGCTACCCCGGAGACGCTGGCGGGCGCCCTCGAGACGCTGCACCAGGCACGGTCTGCGCTGCTGATCGAGGTCGACGCCAACCGCTGGCTCGCCGCCCACGGGGCCGCCCCCTGACCCAGGGGCGAGCGCCTTCAGCAACGCGACAGCGGAACCCGCGCTTGGCGTGGCGACCGGACAGCGAACCGAAAACGCTCCACCAGGGACACGATAACGACCCTACGACGACCCCACGACCACCTACAATCACGAACCCCGGCCCGAGCCGGGGTCGACCAGGAGAGCCCCATGACGACGCGTTCCCACCCCGCCAGGCCCCGGGCCCAAGCATCTCGCCCGGCGCTCACCGCCCCGGCACTGGCCGCCGCAGCGCTGACCACCGCGGCGCTGACCACCGCGGCCCTCAGCAGCGCCGCCCTGGCCGCAGACATCGACCGTGACGACGGCATGACCCTGGTCGTGCCGCCCTGGCCCGGCGTCACCGTCAAGAGCGAGATCCTGGCCCAGATACTGACGCCTCTGGGCTATAGCGTGGAGCGCCAGGAAGTCAGCTCCACCGTGGGCTACAACACCCTGACCACTGGCGACAGCGATGCCTTCCTCGCCGGTTGGCTTCCGGCCCAGCAGGACAGCTACGATGCCGCCATGGCGGCCGGCGCCATCACCGATCTTGGCAATAATGTCACCGGCGCACGCATGGGCTTCGCCGTGCCTGGCTACGTCTATGACGCAGGGATCCACAGCGCCGCGGATCTCGCCGCCCACGCCGAGCAGTTTGAAAAGACCTTCTACTCCATCGAAAGCGGCTCTACGGTGGGCGACTTCATCAACGCCGCCGTGGATAAGGACGTCTATGGTCTCGGCGACTGGGACGTCATGGAATCCTCCACCCCAGGCATGCTCAGTGAAGTCCGCGCCGCCGAAGGCGACCAGCGCTGGATCGCCTTCTATGGCTGGACACCGCACTGGATGGTGCCGGAGTTCGACGTCCATATTCTCGACGATCCCGAAGAGGTCTACGGCGGCAACAACGGCGCCAGCGACGTCAAGACCATCGTCTCGTCGGCGTTTGCCGAAGCCAACCCCAACCTGACACGCCTGCTCGACCAGCTGGCCTTCAGCGCCGACGAGCAGAGCGAGTTCATCCTCGACTACGGGCTCAACAAGCGTGACCTCGAGGACGTCGCTCACGACTGGCTCAAGACCCATCCCGAGCACCTGGCGGACTTCCTCGACGGCGTCACCACTCGCGACGGCGGCAGTGCCCTCGAGGCGGTGGAGGCCAGCCTGTGAGTACCAACGAGACCGCAAGCCCGTCTCGCCAACACCCGGCCTCGCCATCCGAGCAGCTGATCCGCCGCGACCTGGCCGCGGCCTATCGACTGATGGCGCTGGATGGCATGGACGATGGCATCTCGACCCACATCTCGGCCCGGCTGCCGGGGGAGCGTTTCCTGATCAACGCCCTCGGCCTGCGCTTCGAAGAGGTGCGTCCGGACAACCTGGTCACCGTCGACGCCGATGGTACCCTGCTCGACGACCCTACGGGGCTCGGCATCAACCCCGCCGGCTTCACCATCCACAGCGCCATCCACGCCGCACGCCCGGACGTGGGCTGCGTGCTGCACGCCCACAGCGTGGCCGGCGTCGCCGTGTCCTGCCTCGAAGATGGCCTCAAGCCGCTCAACCAGTGGGCCATGCAGTTCTACGCGCGCACCGGCTATCACGCCTACGAGGGTATCGCCCTGGATCTCGCCGAGCGTAAGCGCCTGGTGGCCCACCTGGGACCGCACATGACACTGGTATTGCGCCAGCACGGCATGCTGACCTGCGGCACCAGCGTCGGCGATGCCTTCCTGCGCATGCGCGACCTGGAGCGCAGCTGTCAGGCCCAGCTGGCCGCCGAGGCCAGCGGTCAGGCACTGACCCAGGCGACGCCCGAACTGTGCGAGCACGTCGCCCGTCAATACGAACGCTGGAACGCCAGCGGCCAGGGCGTCGATCTGGCCTGGCGCGCCGAACTGCGGCGCCTGGGCATCGAGGCCCCGGCCGCCCCGTCCTCGGCCGCGCCTTCCCCAGCATCATCCACTGCACAGGAGTCTCCATGCGCTACTCACGACTGACCGACCGCATCGCCGGCGAAGGCGCCAGCGCCTGGGACATCCACGTTCGGGCCTTGAACCGCCGCGCCCAGGGCGAAGACATCACCGTGCTTTCGGTGGGTGACCCGGACTTCACCACCCCGGACGCCATCATCGAGGCCGCCAAGGCGAGCCTCGACGACGGCGCCACCCACTACGCCGACGTCCAGGGCAAGCAGGCCCTGCGCGAGGCCATCGCCCGACGCTATCGCCAGACGGGCATCGACGCCGACGCCGATCGCCTGATCGTGATGGCCGGCGCCCAGTGCGGGCTCTACGCCGTCGCCCAGTGCCTGTTTGAGCCCGGCGACGAGGTGATCGTGCCGGAGCCGAGCTATGTGACCTACGAGGCGGTCATTCAGGCTCCTGGCGCCGTACTCCGGCGCGTGCCGCTACGCGGCGATGACGGCTTTCGCCTCGACGTCGACGATATTGCCGCGGCGATCACGCCCCGTACCCGAGCCATCCTGCTCAACAGCCCCCACAATCCCACCGGCACCCTGATCGATGCCGAGCAATGGGGTGCCGTGGCGGCACTGTGCAAGCAGCATGACCTATGGTTGATCTCCGACGAAGTCTACGCCGAGCTGATCTTCGACGGCGACCACATCTGCCCGGCCGCCTTGCCCGACATGGCCAAGCGCAGCGTGGTGATCTCGAGCCTGTCGAAGTCCCACGCCATGACCGGCTGGCGGGTGGGTTGGGTGTTCGGCCCCGAGGCCCTGATCACCCACCTGACCAACCTGGCGCTGTGCATGCTCTACGGCTGCCCGGACTTCGTCCAGGATGCCGCCATCGCGGCCCTCAGTGACGAGCGCCAGGCCGATATCGACACCATGCGAGAGGCCTACCGCGAACGTCGTGACGCCGTTTGCCAGGCGCTGGCCGATTGCGATGCAGTGCAGGTCGTCACGCCGAAGGCGGGCATGTTCGTGATGGTCGATATCCGCGGGACCGGCCTGTCATCAGGGCAGTTCGCCGACCGGTTGCTCGACGAGCACGACGTCTCGGTGCTGTCCGGTGAGGCCTTCGGCCCGTCGGCGGCGGGCTTCGTGCGCCTGAGCCTGACCGTCCCCCCCGAACGCCTGAGTGCCGCCTGCTCGCGCCTGACGGCCCTGGCCGCGGCCGCCAGCCACGCCCGAGCCGAGGCCGACAGCGCCCCGGCCACCGCCACTTCCCCCTGAGCCGCCTATGCCATCATCATCTTTCCCTACCTCATCGAACTCCCGACCAGCCAGCCCCGGGAACATCAGCGCCGGGAATATCAGCGCCGGGAATACGAGCCCCGCTCCCCCACAGGGAGCGGCCGCGACGACTCCCCCCGCCGCGGCGTCGAACTCGGCACCCGCCACGCCACCGACGACCGCCCTCGCCGTCGAGGCTAACCATATCGTCAAGCACTTCGGCGACCTGGCGGTGCTTCACGATGTGTCGCTGGCGGTGGAGGAAGGCACCGTCACCACCATCATCGGTGCCAGCGGCTCGGGCAAGAGCACCCTGCTGCGCTGCATGAACCTGCTGGAGCGACCCGACCAGGGCGAATTGGCGATTGCGGATGAGCGGATTCGCTTCGACCGCAATCCCCAGGGCGACATCATCGGGCTCGACCGGCGCCAGATTCAGCGCCTGCGTGCCAAGGTCACCATGGTCTTTCAGCAGTTCAACCTGTGGCCACACCTGACCGTGCTCGGCAACATCACCGAGGCGCCGATACGGGTCAAGGGCATGTCCCGCCGGGAGGCCACCCGCGTGGCCGAGCACTATCTGGAGCGGGTCGGCATGCTCGAGCGCGCCGACAGCTATCCGGCGTTTCTCTCCGGCGGTCAGCAGCAGCGCGTGGCCATCGCCCGGGCGCTGGCCATGGAACCCCGGGTGCTGCTGTTCGACGAACCGACCTCGGCGCTGGACCCGGAGCGAGTCAGCGAGGTGCTGGCGGTCATTCGAAGCCTCGCCGACGAAGGCCGCACCATGCTCATGGTGACCCACGAAATGGCCTTCGCCCGAGAGGTATCCGACCAGATCGTATTCCTCGATCGAGGCGTCGTCGGCGTCGCCGGCAGCCCCAGCGAGGTCTTCGAGCACGAACGCTGCAAGCACTTCGTGGCGCCAGCGGCCTGAGCCACGGACCTCGTGCAAGGCCTTCAACGATCGATTGCGTGGCGTCGTCCCCAGGACGCTGCCAGACCACAAGAGCTAGCCAACAGCCAGGAGTTCCCCGATGACTACCCCCCTTTCCGCTCTCCACACCCGTTACGCCCGCGGCTCCCTTGCCGGCGTGCTGCTCGGCACCCTGATGCTCACCGCGAGCGCCCATGCCGAGGACGTTGAACCACTCCAGATCGGCATCTCCGCCGAGCCCTATCCGCCCTTCACCTACACCTCCTCGGACGGTGACTGGACCGGGTTCGAGGTCGAACTCGCCGACGCGATCTGCAGCGCCATGGCACGCGAGTGCGAGATCGCCCCCACCGGCTGGAGCGGTATCATCCCCTCGCTGAAGGCCGGGCGCATCGACATGATCATGAACTCGATGTCGATCACCGAGGCACGCCAGAAGGTCATCGACTTCAGCGTGCCCTACTACTTCACCCCGGGGGCCTACGTCGCCGCGAGCGAGTTGTCCATCGCTATCCCCGACGGTCTCGATGGCAAGGTGCTGGGCGTCCAGAGCGCCACCACCAATGCCACCTATGCCCGCCGCGCCCTGCGCGATACCGGGGTCGAGGTACGCCTCTACGACCAGGCCGAACAGGTCAACCGCGACCTGCTGTCCGGACGCCTGGACGTGATCCTGGCCGACGAGATTGCGATGACCGAGCTGATCGAGCGCGACGAGGCCGCGGGCTTCGAGATCAAGGCCAAGGCTCCGCACCACGAAGCCTACGGCGAAGGGGTCGGCATCGGTCTGCGCCAGGAAGACGACGACCTGACCGCCGCCGTCGACGCCGCCATCGAGAAGGTTCAGCAGGATGGCACCTGCACCGAGCTCTCCAACAAGTACTTCGGCACGGACGTCTGCGTCGGCTGACGGGTCCCCGGCCACGACGCCGAAGCGCCGTGGCCCCCCTTCCCGACTCCGACGCCGACTCCGATACCACGAGAGCCTTGACCATGAACACCCTATCCCAAGAGGGGCTCGCCGACTGGGCGGGCCCCATCCTGTCCGGTGCCTTGACCACCCTGCAGATCGCCCTGGCCGCCTACGCCATCGGGCTGATGCTGGGGCTGATCGGCGCCAGCGCACGCTTGAGCCCCTGGGCCCCGGTGCGTGCGCTGGCCACGGTCTACTCGACAGCCGTGCGCGCGGTCCCCGAGCTTCTGCTGATCATCCTGCTCTACTACGCCGGCTCCCAGGCCCTGACCGGCCTGACCAATGCCCTCGGCTTTCCCGGCCAGGTAGAGATCGGCGGCTTCGTCACCGCCGTGGGCGTACTGGCATTCGTTCAGGGGGCCTACATGACCGAGGTCTTTCGCGGCGCCATCCTGGCGATCCCCAAAGGCCAGCTCGAGGCCGCCGACGCCTACGGGTTTTCGCCCTGGACGCGCTTTCACCGCATCAGCCTGCCGGCGATGTTGCCCAATGCCCTGCCCGGCATGTCGAACCTGTGGCTGATTCTGATCAAGGACACCGCGCTGATCAGCGTGATCGGCTTTAGCGAGCTGTTCTTCACCGTTCAGCAGGCGGCCGCCAGCACCCGCGCTCACTTCCTGTTCTACGCCGCCGCCGGCGTGCTCTACCTGCTGATGACGCTGACCTCCAGCGCCGCCTTCGCCCGCCTGGAGCGCCATGTGCGCCGCGGCCAGCCCCCCGTTAGTGCCCAGGAGGCCTGATATGGACTTCAGTTGGTTGTCCGACCCTTTCTATCAGGAGTACCTGATTGAAGGCCTGATCAATACCCTGTGGTTGCTGCTGGTCTCGGCGGTGCTCGGCTTCACCCTGGCGGTCGGCATGGCCCTGGCCCGGATCAAGGGCCCGCGCCCGTTGGCCTGGCTCGCCCAGGGCATCACCACGGTCATGCGCGGTACACCGCTGCTGGTGCAGCTGTTCTTCTTCTACTACGGCGTCGGCCGGCTGCTGGAAGACATCCCCGGCATCCAGGACAGTATCTTCTGGGGCGTCCTGCGCGATCCATTCTTCTACGCCACCCTGACCTTTACCCTATCGGTCGGCGCCTACACCGGCGAGGTGTTGCGCGGGGCGCTATTGAGCGTCCCTCCGGGTGAGCGTGAGGCCGGGCGCGCCTTCGGCCTCAGTCCCTTCCAGGTCTTTACCCGGCTGTGGCTGCCCCGCGCGATCCAGCTGTGTCTGCCGACCCTCACCGGGGAGATCATCCTGCTGCTGAAGTCGGTCCCCCTGGTCTCCACCATCGCCATGATGGACCTGCTCCAGGCGGCCAACATCATCCGCGACGAGACCTTCCTGACCTACGAGCCACTGCTGCTCATTGGCGCCATCTACCTGGTGCTCACGGTGCTCCTGACCCTGGTGCTGCGCCGGGTGGAACTGTCCTTTCCGGGGGTCCAGCCGACCCGTCGTCGCGGCGGGCTGTTCAGCCGCGGGACCGACCCGACACCGCTCTGACAGCCACGCCACCCCCGCCCCTGGCCGCGGTTCGCAGCGCCCCACCCGGGCGCTGCGAGCCACCAGCGCCTCCACGTCAGCGCCTCCACGTCAGCGTCGCCGCGTCGCGTCGCGCCGCTGGGGTGGCATCGCACCCCGGCACCGATCGGTGCCGCCCCTGGCGCTTGTTCTCCCGATCTTGCTGTCGGTGATATTTCACGCCCAGGCCTTCCTTAATTCCTGAGCGGTGCTTTCGTTCTTGAGCGAAGCTTTCGTTCTTGAGCAAACCTTTCCTGCTTGAGCGGCGCTTTCGTTCCTGCACCGCGCATTCCTGACTAGAACCCTCCTTTCTGGGCGGCGCTTTCTTGATCGAACTTTGCCTGCCTGAACAAGCCCTGAGTGCTTGAGCGAGACATGCCTGTTTTAGCAAAACCTGCCTGGGCGGTGCTTGCCCTGGCGGTGCTTGCCCTGGCGGTGCTGTCCCAGCCGTGCCAAGCGCAGCCGACGGGTAGCGGCCCGCCACCGATCAGTTCTGTCCGGTCCTGTCCTATCCACAACAAGCCCAGCCCCGACCAGATAAGCCAAGAACTACCCCGTCTGGGCTGACTCCAGCACCCAGTTGAGTATGGAGCCGCCCCCGTTTCCGGCCTAGCATAAGGCATGCGGCTAGCATCAACCCCACTCGCGTTTAAGGGTCCTGCTGCTGCCGCCATCCCCACGCCTGACGAGTGCCGGAGCGCTGCCACTCGTGGGTGGTTGCCGTTGGCCTTGGCCGTGCCCCTGGCAGCGAGGCGCCATCACCTACCCAAGGCGACGCCAGCACGCCTCGCGAGTCGGTCACCACGACCGCCAGACGGCGGGCTCTACGCCGTCTCGACCACCGGTGGCCGACCGTGGTGACGCCGCGTTTGCGCCAGCGTTGTCGATAGCTAGTACCTTCCGCGTGAAAAAATCGGCACACCGTCTACGCTTTTAATACTATGCAATATCGAGTACTTACCGTGGGTACCTGGAGTTTTTTCCCCGAGCACACAACCACAACGGATTCGCCATGAAAGGAACTCAGCCCCGCCCCCAGCTGCTGGCGCTCGAACCGCGCCTGCTTTTCGATGGCGCCGCCGCCACTGCGGTGGACCAGCAATCCGATGATGGCGGCCAGGACGGGGGGGCACCTACGACCGACCAGGACGCACCGCACCAGGGGGCAACGCCCGGCGAGCGCGAGGGCGGCGAAGCGGACCAGCAGGCCAAACGCCACCTGGTCGTCATCGACGCGCGACTCGACCCCGAGCAGCGCAACGCCATCGTCGCGGGCCTGGCAGTCGACGCCGAGCTGATCGAGGTCGGAAGCACCGACAACGGCATCGAGGCCATCACCGCCGCCCTTGCCGGCATGGACGGCGTCGAGAGCATCGAGATCTTCAGTCACGGCGCCGGCGGCCAGTTTCAACTCGGCGACCAGCGCGTGGCCGCCGACACCCTTGCTAGCCTCGATGGGCAACTGGGCCAGTGGCGTGATGCGCTTGCCGCCGATGCCGACCTGCTGCTGTACGGCTGCCGCATCGGCGCCGGCGATGCCGGCCAAGGCCTGGTCGATGCCCTGGCCGCGGCCACCGGTGCCGACGTCGGCGCGTCCAACGACGACACCGGCGCTGTGGCACTCGGCGGTGACTGGGAGCTGGAAACGTTCCACGGCGATTTGGATCGGCAAGGCGCCCTCGACGCCGTGGCGCTGAGTGCCGTGAGCGGTGTGCTCGCCGACGCCGACGCCGAGGTATCACTCGCATCGCCCGGCGACAGCGTACCCTTGGGTGAATCCTTCAGCTTCACCGTGTCGCTGGATAACGCCTCGTCCCAGACCGGCTATGCCCCCTTCATCAACCTATACGTGCCGACCACCGGCAAGGACGGCGACGACGGCATCACGGTCGACTCGGCGACCTATCTGGGGGAGTCGCTTGAGACCATCCTTGTCACCTTTGATCCTGGCGGCGAAGCCGTGCACCCGGTCGCCAAGGACGCCAACGGCAATGCCTTGGTCCTTGTGGCCTCGGACTACGGCCTGCGGGCCGGAGACTCCCTGGTCGTGGTACTGCTGCCCTTCGCCAGCCTCACCAGCGACCAGCCGACCCTGGATGTCGTCGTCAATGCCCGCCTGTCGAGCTTCGCCGACACCGCCCAGACCAGCTCATCGCCGGAACTGGTGATCAAGGCCCAGGGCGGCTTCGAGTTCGGCAACGACGCACTCGACAATCCCCAGGACGACCCGAGCCTGCTCGGCGCCAGCCTGGTCAACTACACCGTCATGCCGACGGTGATCAAGGTCGAGCAGAGCCTGGACATGGCCGAAGGCGAGACCGCCAGCGGCCAGAACTATGGCCATACGCTGACGACCACCGTCAGCCCAGCCGGCGCCGGTACGGACGTCCAGGCGCTGACCAATGTGGTAATCACCCAGCCTATTCCCGACAACGTCCAGGTCACCGCCATCGACCCCGGCGCCGGCGGCGAACTAACCTCGATCACCCTGGCCAGCGGCGCCACCGTCACCCAGCCCGGCCTGATCCAGCTACTGATCAATCGTGACGACATCTTCATCACCGAGTACAGCGTCGAGTACGCCTCACTCAGCGGCCCGGCCTCCAGCACGGTGAGCTTCTACGTACCCGAGACCGATGCCTCGGGCGACGCCATCCTCGACCCGGACACTGGCAACGATAAAGAGATCACCTTCGACCCACCCACCGGCAGCGGCGACTGGGTGCCACTGGACCCCCGAGATCGCGACCCGGATAGCGCCGACGGGACCGTGAACTTCAGCGGCAGCGGCGACGCCCTCAGTTTTATCGCCAAGTCCATCACCCTGCAGAAGACCGCCACCATCAGCGTCGATGCCGGCACGAGCGGGGTAACCCCGGGGGACACGCTGAGCTATGAGCTCGAGATCGCCCTGTCGGACTACTTTGCCTTCGGCAAGGACCGCCAGCTCGAGGGCCAGTTCCTGGTCACCGACACCTTGGGCAATGGCCAGACCCTCGATGGCACACCGACCCTGACTGTCTACAACGGCGCCACGGCGACGATCATCCCCCTGGTGTCCACCACCACGACCAACGCCGATGGCACCACCACCACGGTCTTCGATATCGCCCAATCGCTGGAGGATTTCTACGGCGACGAGAACTGGCTGGCCGGAGACGCCGCCTTCGATGAGACCATCGACGGCGGGGCCACTCGGGCGGTCATCGCTTATACCGCCACGGTAGGTGATGCCTACACCGGCGTTACCGATCACCCCGCGGTCAACGAAGGGGATGCCTTCGGCAATGACGCCCTGGTCGATGCCACCCTGGTCATCGACGAGAACAACCTGACCGGCGAGAGCGAAGCGGACGACTCGAATACCGAATTGACGGTCCCGATCAGCGACGTGGATATCGCTATCGAAGGTGGCGTCACCGAGCTTGCCCCCGGCGATGACGTTACCTTCACCCTGCGCTATGACCTGGTCACCGGCGACCACGAGAACTTCCAGTTAATTGCCTACTTGCCGCTGCCGCTTCTCGACGCCTCGGGCATCGCCTGGAGTGAGGGCAGTGGCAGCGGTACCTGGGCCTTCGCCGCGGACAACACCTGGGCCGGCACCATTACCGGCGTGGAGAGCGGCCCAGGCAACTCCATCGTCTTCACCTTCGACGATTTGACCGCCGATGCGGCGAGCAGCATCGCGGTGAGCTTCACCATGACGGTGGGCGATCAGCCCTTCGCCGACGGCCGCTCGCTGAACGTGCTGGCCGAGTCCCATCAGACCACCACCCTGGACAAGACCGAGCTGATTTCCCAGGACGTGGTCAAGGTGCAGTCGGTGGCAGAGCCGGTGGTGTCGATCACCCACGGGGTGGTGGCCTCGACCGGCGGCACCGTCACCGGCACCACGGGCACCTGGAGCCCCCCCGGCACCTCGGGCGCGCCCTTCGACGGCAGCGTCACCGATCCTGCGGCGGTGGACGGTGACGTCACCGACATCGACGCCGGCGACACCCTGCGCCTGGCCACCCTGCTCGAGAACACCGGCGGCGGCGGTGCCTTCGACGTGACGACCTCCATCGAACTGCCCACCGACCTGACGTTTATCGGCGGCAACCTTGCCAGCGCCAACCTGACCCTGACCCTGGGCGATGGCAGCGTCCTTGTCGAGGACACCGACTACAGCGTCAGCGGCACCACCATCACCCTGCTGGACGCGGGCGGCCTGGCCACACTGCTGGCCGGCCGCGACGGTAGCGCCAGCGACGCCGCCGGCAGCAATATCCTCGTCATCACCTACGACGTCATTGTCGCCTCCGCGGTGGCCGCCAGCCGCACCCTGGGCACCACCGCTACGCTCGAGAACTACGCCAGCATCAACGGCGGTGCCGACTTCACCCCGACGGATCAAGGTGACGACGCCACCCAGCAGGTGGCGGCACCGACCATCACCAAGACCTTCGCCAACGGCAGCCTCAGCGACGACGACTCGAGCGAGCTCCACACCGACGGCGCTAACCTCGTGGTCGGCGAATCGATGCTCTATGACATCGTGGTCACCCTGCCCGAAGGCAGCACCCAGAGCCTGACGGTCGACGACTTGATTCCCCCGGGCATGGCCCTGGATACGAGCTTCAACAGCGACATCGGCTATGAGTTGATCACGCTGACCAGCGGCAGCGGCGCCCTGAGTGCGAACTTTGCCGGGAGCCTTACCTTCGGCTCACTCACCGGCGTCGGCGGGACCCTCGGCGACGATGGCGCCGATGGCCGCTTCACCTTCACCGCCTCAAGCGCCGCAGCCGACAACGCGGAGGGCAACAACAGCTTCGTCATTCGTCTACGCCTGATCGCCACCGACACCCTGGCCAACCAGCAGGGGGTCACCCACGACAACAGCGCCGCGCTCGGCTATTCCGACATCGACGGCGACGAGGTCAATGGCACCACCGCGGTGGATCGCAGCGTCGCCCTCGATGGCGCCGCCCCACGCACCACCCTGGTCGAGCCCACCGTCACCATCGAGCAGACGTTGACGACGCCCTCGGACCCCGGCCTGGGCGTCGATGAAGGCGATGCGATCGAGTACCAACTGTCGCTCGACAATGCCGCAGGCGGCATCGACGCCTTCGATCTGAGCTTCGATAGCGCCATCTCCGCCCAATTGGACGCCCCCTTCCTCGTCTCGGTGGCCATCGACGGCACGACCTACAACGCCAGCGATGCAAACAACCCCTTCGAGATCGTCGGCAACGCCACCGACGGCTATCGCCTGGTAAGCAAGGACGACGCCAATATCGATCTCGCCGCCGGAGACCAGATCGTCATCATCGTCTCGGCCACGGTGGGCGCCACCGCCGCCGACCAGGCCAACCTCGCCACCGAGGCCAGCGTCCAGTGGACCAGCCTAAACGAGACCTCCGAGAGTCCAGGCGTGGAGCGCACCGGCGTCGACGGGGAGCTCGGTAGCGGCGTGCTCAACGACTACCAGAGCACCGATACCTTGTTGATTCCCGTGGCCCAGACGCTGCAGGTCTCGCGGCTGGGGGGCCTTGCCGATACCGCCGCGGCGAACCCGACCAGCGGTGCATCGGAAAACGTGGCCATCGGCGAGATCATTCGCTACCGCGTGGTGGCGCTGATTCCTGAAGGCACGAATAGCGGCTACACCCTGACCATTCAGGTCGACGAGGGCCTGACCATCCCGCCGGAGGTCGCCAACAACATTCTCATAGCCTTTATCGCCAACGGTGGCGGCCTGACCAGCGATGAGACCACCGGGGCCGATATCGTCACCGGCAACGGTCAGTCCGCCGAAGCCGGCGATATCGGCGCTAGTACGGCCGGCAGCCCAACCGGGGTCCTCGCCACCTCGCGCTACACCATCTCTGCCGATGGCCGCACCCTGACCATCGACCTTGGCGATCTCACCAACGCCGACACCGACGATGACCGCGAGGGCATTTCACTGGAGTTCAACGTTCGCGTCGACAATAGCGCAGGCGATCCGGCGGGCAACCAGGCGGGCAAAGAACTTGGAATGACCGTGACCGAGACCCGCGGCGGGCAGAGCTTTACCAGCGAGCGCGTTATCGAGCGCATCGTCGAACCTTCCTTTACCGGACTTGATAAAACGGTGACCGATGTCGATCCAGCGCCAGGCAACGCCAACGGTAGCGCTACGGTGGAGGTCGGCTTTACCCACAACGGAGGCATGCCAGCCTATGAGGTCGAGCTGACCGATAGTTTCCCCGACGGGAGCGGCTATGCGCTGATCGGCGTCACCATCGATGGCACCACGTACAACGCCGGTAGCCTGCCGCCCGGGGTGGTCGATGCCTCGGACGCCAACAACATCCGCGTCACCTTCGAGACGCTCGCTCCCGGCGCCAAGATCAGCCTGAGCTACAGCGTCGAGGTGCCCAACGATGCCCCCATCGCAGCGGCGAATGCGCTGGCCACCCTGACCTGGTCGAGCCTGCCCGACGACGGCACTTTCGATACGTACCGTGGCACCGACGTTGGCGCCGACGGCGCCACCGACGGCGAGCGCATTGGCACCGCGGATGGCAGCGATGCCAACGACTATATCCTGACCGCGGGGGCGGGGCTCGGCATCGTCGAAGGTACCCTGTGGAACGATACCGCCGATGCCAATGGCGTCCAGGACGCCGGCGAAGCCGGCTTTGCCAATCGCACCGTCACCCTGACCTGGGCCGGCGCCGACGGGATCTTCGGCAACAGCGATGACAAGACATTCGATCCCACCACCACCAATGCCCAGGGCCAGTATCGTTTCGGTGTGCTGCCGACGGGCCTATATCGCATCGACGCGGCGGAAACCTTCAGCGCCACCACCGCCGGCGATGTGCGTGCCCGCTACGACAGCGATGGCGACACCTACGGCGACGGTTCGCTGTCCACGATCGACATCGACCTAGCCGATAGCGCCACCAGCACCGCCAGCATCGGCTACGTCGAGCTCAACGACACCCCGGTCAACGACTTGCCGGCGAGTGCGACCGGCGAGGAAGACGAGTCCTTTGCCATATCGGGGCTGTCGATCTCCGACCCCGATGCGCTAACGCCCGGCACCAGCGGCGCCAATTCCCTGGAGGTTATCTTGGAGGTCACCCGGGGCATGCTCAGCATCGCCAGTGCCGGCGACGCCACGATCACCGGCAACGACAGCGCGACGGTCACCCTCGCGGGCAGCGTGGCCGATATTAATGCCGCGTTAGCCACCCTGCGCTACCAGGGCAATGCCAACCTCAATGGCAGCGACACCCTGACGATGACCACCAACGACGCGGGCAACTTCGGTGACAACCCGGACCTGGCCCTCGGCGACGGCATTCCCGGTCAGGCGGACCAGGACGCCCTGTCGGACGTCGACACCCTGACCCTAACCATCGAGCCGGTCAACGATGCCCCCATCGCCAACCCCGACACCGCCATCGCGATAGAAGCCGGCGGGAGCGACAATAACCAGGTCGGCCGCGATCCCAATGGTTTCGTGCTCGCCAACGACATCGATGTGGATCTCGCCAATGAGGGCGACACCCTGACCGTCATCAGCGCGGGCATCGCCGGCGGCACCCAACAGAGCGTCCCCGCCGCCGATGACGGAACCGGCGATCTGTCCATCGACGGCAACTACGGCACACTGGTGATTCGCGCCGACGGCTTCGCCCGCTACGTGGTAGACAACGACAACACCGAGGTCCAGGCCCTGAGGCTGTCGAGCCAGACCCTCACGGAAACGTTCGACTACACCCTTGCTGACGCCGAAGGCCTGTCCACCGGCTCCACCATCACCATCACCATCGAAGGCGCCAACGATACCCCGGTCGGCGTCGACGACAGCGCCACGGCGGTGGAGGCCGGCGGGGTTGCCAATGCCACCGGCGGCCAGGATGCCACCGGCAACGTGCTCGACAACGACACCGACGTGGACAGCGTCGCCAACGGCGAAACCAAGGCGGTCAGCGGTGCTCGCAGTGGCGACAAGGACGAACTCGGCGACTATACCGATGTCGCGACAGAAACCGACATCGTCGGCACCTACGGCACCCTGACCATCAATGCCGATGGCAGCTATCGCTACGTGGTGGATAACGACAATGTCGAGGTCCAGCGGCTCTCCGGCCCCAGCGATACCCTGGAAGAGACCTTCAGCTACCGCGTCACCGACGCGGGTGATCTCGACGGCGTGGCCAATCTCGTCATCACCATTGCAGGCAACCAGGACAACCCGGTCGCCACCGACAACAGCACCAGCGCCCAGGCGCCCTCCACCGACGGCGCCACGCCAGCGGTGGACGGCAGCGGCAATCTGATCGGCGATGATGACGGCGATGGCGTCGACGCCGACGTCGACAGCGTCGATCGGCCTGCGAGTGAATTGAGCATCACCGGTATCCGAACCGGCAACGAGAGCGCCGGCGGCACACTGACCAGCCTTGGAAGCGCCGGCGCCGGCGTCAACGGCCAATACGGCCGCCTGACGGTAAGCGCCGATGGCGACTATACCTACGCGGTCGACGGCGACAACGCCGACGTCCAGGCCCTGGCAGCGGGCGCCACCCTGACCGAGACCTTCACCTATCAGGTGACCGACACCGCCGGCAATGTCGACCTGGCCGAGCTCGTCGTCACTGTGGTCGGCGTCAATGATCCACCCAACGGCGTGGACGATTCGGCCACCGCCATCGAGGCGGGCGGGACGGCCAATGCCAGCCCCGGCCTCGATCCCAGCGGCAACGTGCTAAACAACGACAGCGACATCGACGGCCAGACCCTCAGCGTGACGGCGCTGCGCTACGGTGCCACCAACGGGACCTTGGGCCACGGGCTCACCGCCGCCTATGGCACCCTGACGCTTGACGCCGATGGCCGCTATACCTATGTCGTCGACAACGACAACGCGGATGTCCAGGCCCTGCGCACGACAGGCGATACGCTCGATGAGTTCTTCACCTATACCCTCACCGACCCGCTCGGTGCAAGCGCCGAAGCGACGCTGACCATCACCATCGAAGGCCGCAACGACACCCCCATCGCCATCAACGATACCAGCGATGCCACCGAAGCCGGTGGCACCGACAACGCAACCCCTGGGATCGACCCTAGCGGCAACGTGCTAACCAATGACACCGATGTCGACGCCGGTGATGCCCACTCCGTCTCGGGTATCCGCGTAGGTTCCGAGGCTGCAGGGGGCGCCTTCACCACAGTGTCCGGGAGTCAGGCGCTAACCGGCCAATTCGGCACGCTCACCATCGCCGCCGACGGCAGCTATAGCTACGTCGTCGACAACACTAACGCCAGGGTGCAGGCATTAAACCCGGGCCAGTCCCTGAGCGACGTCTTCACATATCGAATGGCTGACAGCACCGGTGCCCGCGACATTGCCGAGCTCAACGTTACCGTCCGCGGCGCCTGGGACGCCCCGCTTACCACCAATGACCTGGCCCTGGCGGTCGCCGACACCCCGGTCAACCCGACGCCGGGGGTGGACCCCAGCGGCAATCTACTCGACAACGACAGCGACGTAGACAACAGCGACCAGCTAACGGTCGCCGGCGTCAGGACCGGCCTCGAGGCCGCCGGCCCTGTCGCCGACAGCATGACCGGGGACGGCATCAGTCTCGATGGCCTCTACGGCACCCTCACCGTCATGCCAGATGGCAGCTACACCTATGTGGTCGACGACGCAGCCGTCGCCGCACTCGGCCCGATCTCCTTCGTCACCGACGTCTTTACCTACAGCGCCAGGGATCTCGGTGGCCTGACCGATAACGCCGAACTCAAGGTCTACGTTCGCGGTCGCAACGATGCCCCGATAGCCGGCGCCGATGCCGGCGACGCCATCGAGGCCGGCGGCACCAACAACGCTACCCCGGGCTCGCCGGCCAGCGGCAATGTCCTGGCCAACGACACCGATCCGGATGCCGGCATCAACCCCGGCGGGCTGCTCGACCCGAACCTCGCTGTCATCGAGGTTCGTACCGGTGGCATGGGCGGTTCCGGCGACAGCAGCCCCCTCGGTAACCCGCTGATCGGACAATACGGCGCTCTGACGCTCAACGCCGACGGCAGTTACACCTACGTCGTTGACGATAGTCTTGCGTCGGTCCAGGCGCTGCGCCGGAGTGGCCAGACCATGAGCGAGACCTTCACTTACACCATTGACGACCGCTGGAGCGCCACCGCCAGCGCTGAGCTGACCATCACCATAGACGGGCGCAATGACACCCCCGTGGCCCGCGATGACAGCAGCGTCGCCGTCGAGGCCGGCGGGGTCGACAACGCCACCCCCGGCGTCGATCCCGATGGCAACGTGCTGACCAACGACAGCGACGTGGACAGCGTCGCCAACGGCGAAACCAACACCGTGGTCAGCGTCTCCCAGGGGGCCAGTTCGGCCGTCGCCGGGCAAGCGCTCAAGGGTCGCTACGGCACCCTGACCCTGCTCGCCAACGGCGACTATCGCTACGATGTCGACAACGACGACCCCACCGTGCAGGCCCTGCGCACCTCGGGTCAGACCCTGACCGAGCGCTTTAGCTATGTCATGCGCGACCGCGCCGGCGACACCGCCACGGCGCGCCTGACCATCGTCGTCCAGGGCGCCAATGACACCCCGACGGCCCGTGACGACTCGGGATTAGCCAGTGACCAGACGCCCTCGCCCCAGACCCGGGGCAATGTGTTGCCCAACGACGGCGACGTGGATGGTGGCGACGCCCTGAGCGTCGTCGACACGCGTTTGCAACAGGGTGGGAGCGTCAGCCTGGCGGGCGACGCCCTGAGCGGGCGCTACGGCACCCTGGTGCTGGGCGCCGACGGCAGCTACACCTACGCCATCGACCTTACCAACACCGAGGTGCTGGCGGCGTCGGGCCTCGGCCCGGTTCTGAACGACGTATTCGTCTATCGCATCAGCGACCGCAGCGGCGCCACCACCGAGGCCACGCTGACCATCACCCTCGATATCGCCGCCCCCTACATTCCCATCCGCGACGGCGCAGGCCCGCACGTCGGCGGACTCGTCGGCCCTGACAGTGACGAATTGTCGTTGCCCGATATCGACCCGGTGGTCTACGTAACGCCCCAGGTCGAGAGCACCAGCCGTGTGGCACTTGGCTATCAACGCATCAATGGCACCGCCCCGGGCTGGATGGTCAGCGGGCCGGAGATTCAAAGCCCGTCTCTTGGTGAATGGCTCGGCGAGGTCGACGGTCGGTTCGTGGAACGCGGCGTGGCGCTGAGTCGCGCCTTCGCCGAGCAGGACCAGATCTTGCTGCTCGGCCGCCATGGCCGGACGTCGCTCTCCGCCGACGGACTGCTCTCGGACCCTTCGCTCTTTGCACCGACCCGTGAGGGCCTGACCGGCGGTCAGTTTGCCGATCCTGACTCCACCCCTGACTCCACCCCTGGCGCCGACCCTAGCGCCGACCCTGGGCGCCCCACCGAGGCGAATGACGGTGCGGCCGCGCCAGCACCTGGAGGGGACACGCGACCGCAGTTGCCAGCGGGGGCTGAGTGGATCGGCGAGAGGGTCGGCGAGAGCCAGGCCGTCCACGCCCCGAACACCGCAGCCTATGCCAAGGAGGCCGCACCGGCCGCCCCGAGCTTCCGCCAGCAGCTCAGGGGCGCCGCAGGCAGCCTGCCATTGGCCCTAGAGTTCGACCTAGGCGCCGCCCGACCGCTGGATTCGCGCTCCCCCTTTGCCAAGGATGATCTGTCATGATTTCGCCCTCCCCGACTCATGCCGAAAAAGGACCTCGCATGTCGCGATATCGTCTGTCTGCACTGGCCGGCGCCATCGCCGCCGGCATGACGCTCAGTGCCTGTTCCAGCCTCGAACCACAGCCGTATTCCGAGGCCGAGATCCGCCAGCGGGCGATCAGCGACCAGGCCCAGATGTATCGCTATCAGGAGCCCCTCGGCCAGCCGATCACCTTCTACGACGCCGCCGCCCGGGCGCTGAAGTACAACCTCGACTATCGCCTCAAGCTGATGGAAAGCGCCCTGGCCTCGGACCTGCGCGACGTGTCCCGCCATGAGCTGCTGCCCCAGCTGGTGGCAGAAGCCGGCTACAGCGATCGCAGCAACGATTCCGGCGGCACCTCGATCGGCATCGAGGACGGCCAGGAGAGCCTGCGCGCCTCGACGTCCGAGGAGCGATATCGCAGCACCGCCGGGCTCGGGTTGAGCTGGAGCCTGCTCGATTTCGGCCTGGCCTACTACGAAAATCAACAGAAGGCCGATCAGATGCTGATGGCCGAGGAGCGCCGGCGCAAGGTCGCCCAGAACGTGCTGCGCGACGTGCGCAACGCCTACTGGCGCGCACTCGCCGCCCAGCGCCTGATTCCGCAACTCAATATCCTGCTGGCCCGCACCGAGGTGGCACTGGACGCCGCCCGCCAGGCCCAGCGCCAGGGATTGCTGCCGCGCCAGGAGGTGTTGGCCTATCAACGCGCCCTGCTCGACTCGACCACGCTGCTGACCACCCGCCGCCAGGACCTGGAGCTGGCCAAGACCGAACTCGCGGCGCTGATGTCACTGCCCCCGGGCACCCGCCTGATCCTGGCCGACGAGCCGGAGCCGCGTTTGCCGCCGGACGTCACGGATGTCGAGCGCCTGGAGCAGCTGGCCTTGCTGCACCGCCCCGAGATCCGCGAAGAGTGGTACCGCAAGCGCGTCAACCAGACCGACCTGGAGGCGGCCAAGCTGCGCCTGTGGCCGAACGTCACGGTCAGCGCCGGTCTCGAGTATGACTCCAACGATTACCTGTACAACAACGACTGGACCCAGTCGGGGGTCAACGTGTCGTTGAACCTGTTGCGCCTGCTGCAGTACCCGGACCTGAACCAGGCCCAGGACACCCAGGGCGATGCCGATGACCTGCGGCGCACCGCGCTATCGATGGCGGTGTTGACCCAGGTCCGCGTCGGTGCCCTGCGCTACCACCTGGCCCGGGAGGAGCTTCAGTATTCCGATGAGAGCCTGACGGTCGACGAGGACCTGCTCGCCTATGCCAAGGCCGCCAGCCGCTCGTCCATCGGCTCGGAGCTCGAAGTGATCCGCGCCGAGAGCCGTTACCTGCTGTCCCAGTACCAACGCGAGGCCGCCTACTCCCGCGCCCAGGCGGCCTGGGGTCGGTTGTTCAACTCGGTGGGGCTCGACGTGTTGCCGGAGGTCATCGCCGAACATGACCTGGCGACCCTGTCCGGCGAGATCGAGCGCATCATGACCACCCACGAGTCCCAGGGCATTATCGCGCCAAGCATCGATCCACCGCCGCCGTCCGAGCCCTCGCAGACACCGACGCTGACGCCGACCCAGGCGCCGCCAGCCAGTCAGACGCCGCCAGCCAGTCAGGCGCCGCCAGCCAGTCAGACGCCGCCAGCCAGTCAGGCGCCGCCAGCCAGTCAGACGCCGCCCGTCACCAGCGCAGCAGTCTCGGGCCCGGGAGGCGGCAATGCGCGGGTCCTGTAAGCGAGCGGATGCCCATCCCTGCCCCCCCCGTGCGGCTCGTGCAGACGACAGGCCGTTGGCGCGCCCCTCCGGTGACCGCCACGGGCAGGCGCGACGGACACCCTTGGTGGCGACGGCGCTGACGTTGCTCTTGGTGGCATCCAGCCACGCGCCGGCATCAAACGCCCAGTCGGCCACGGCGACCAACGGTGCGGATGCCTTGCCCGGCCTGCAGAGCGCAGCGACAACGTCGCCCGGCCTCGCGACCACGCCGCCCGGCCCCGCGGCGGCCTCAGACGCCACGCGCTTTCGCGTGCTGCTCGCCCCGAGCCAGGACACGACCCTGTCGAGCCGCATGGAGGGCACGCTGGAAGAGCTCCCCGTCAGCCTTGGCGATAGCGTCGCCGAAGGGGATCTGCTGGCCCGCCTGGACTGCCGTATCGAGCAGGCCCGGATCAATGTAGCCAACACCGAACTGTCGATGGCTCGGCTCAACAACGAAGCCAAGCAGAACCTGCGGCGCCTGGATGCGGTGGGCGATCTGGAAGTGGCCCTGGCTCGAGCCGAGGTCGAGAAGGCCCAGAGTGCGTTGAACCTCGCGGCGGCACAGCGTGATCGCTGCGCTGTCAGCGCGCCCTTTGCCGGACGCATCGCCCGGGTCCACGTCAAGCCCTTCCAGACCCTGGCCGCCGGGACACCGCTGGTCGATCTGGTCGGCGATGGCGTGCTCAAGGTGCGCCTCAACGCGCCCTCTCGACTGCTGCCCAGCCTCGCCGTCGGCCAGGCGCTGGAGGTCAGCGTCAACGAAACCGGCCAGCGCTACGCCGCCACCCTGAGCGCCATCAATGCCCGGGTCGATGC
This sequence comes from Halomonas sp. V046, assembly GCF_052645355.1. Lineage (NCBI taxonomy): Bacteria > Pseudomonadati > Pseudomonadota > Gammaproteobacteria > Oceanospirillales > Halomonadaceae > Halomonas > Halomonas sp. V046. The sequence goes on along the minus strand of NZ_JBQXYF010000020.1, from coordinate 25,220 downwards.
GGTGGCGCAGACCGTCGAACTCGAAGCCCGGCTAGAGGCCGCCCATGACGAGCTCAGCCCCGGCATGACCGGCACTGCCATCCTGATCCCGGCATCGGGCGCGGCAACAGGGTCGGCAACAGGGTCGGAAACAGGGGCAGTGACAGACACCGAGACAGAGGCCGCAGAGGCGTCGCCGTGACGCCATCGACCCAAGGTCTGCCGCCCGTGGTCATGAGGATGCAATGAGCGCCAGTGAACACCCCAATCCGGCATCGCTGACGGCGCTTGTCACGGCGCTGCGTGATCGAGCGCTCGGCGCCCAGACGCCCACGGCGCTCGCCTTCTCCATCGCCAACGACCCCTACGCCTTGCTGCGGTTCCGCCAGGCCCTCGTGCTGGTGCCCCGGGGCACTCGCATCGACGTCCGCTGCGTCTCGGGGCTGGCCACCCCCAAGGAAGACTCGCCGTACCTGAACTGGTTGACTCGCGCCGGTCGTTGGCTCGACAACGAGCTTGGCGATGACAGCGCCCGCTACCTGTCCCGCGAGCATCTGGTCGGGCAGCCGCCCTCGAGCCCATCGCCGTCATCGTCATCCCCGTCGCCACCACAGCCCCCGCCGAGTCCCGAACCAACGCCGCCTGGCGGCGCACACAGCATCGACGAGATCGCCGATGGCTGGGCCGAGTGGTGGCCCGATGGCGCCTGGTGTGTGCCGCTGCATGACCGTGAGAACAAGCGCCTGGCGATCGTGGTGTTTCTGCTCGATAGCCCGCCGCCACCGGCACTGCGCGAGCAGATGCCGGGGCTGGCACGGACCTGGTCCTACTGCTGGCAAGCGCTCAGCCCGCGGCGCCAACGTCACCGGCTTCCCGGCCGGAAGCTCGTCTGGATCGCACTGGTCCTCGCGGCCCTGGCGCTATTGATTCCGGTGCGTCAGTCGGCCCTGGCCCCGGCCCAGATCGTCTCCCGGGACGCCATGCTCATCACCAGCCCCTTGGACGGCGTCATCGCCGAGATGCTGGTGCGCCCGCACCAGCCGGTGGCCGCCGGCGCGCCGCTGTTTCGGCTCGACACCACCAGCCTGGAGGGCCGTGCGGCGGTGTTGCGCCAACAGTTGGCGGTGGCCGAGGCGGAGCTCGACGCCGCCGGCAGCCTCGCCTTCGACGACGCCACCAGCCTGACCGAGATGACCCGCCTGCAGGGCCAACGCGACCAGCAGCGCGCAGAGCTAGGCGCCGTCCAGGCCGAACTCGAGCGCACCCTGGTTCGCGCGCCCCGCGACGGCGTCGCGGTCTACCGAGACCCGGACGACTGGCAGGGGCGCCCGGTGGCCACCGGCGAGCGCATTCTGCGCCTGGCCGACCCCAGCCGTCCGGCGATGGAGATCCAGCTGGCGGTGGCCGATGCCATTGCCCTGGACCCCGGCGCCGAGGTCACGCTGTTTCTCAGCGCCTATCCGCTGACGCCCATCGACGGCATCATCGAGCAAACCAGCTACCAGGCTCGCCCGGACGACAACGGCATCGCAGCCTATCGCCTGCTCGCCAGCGTCGATGGCAGCCCCGAGCACGCGCGGCTCGGGTTGCACGGTACCGCCAAGCTCTACGGTGACGAGGTCAGCCTGGGCTATTACCTGCTGCGTCGGCCGCTATCGGCGCTACGCGCCTTTACCGGCTGGTGACGCCCATGGCGACCCACGACCTCACCCTCGAGGCTCACCCGGCCGGCGACGACTCGGCGAACGATCCACGCGCCCACGAGCCGCTGGCGCCCCTGCGCGACGACCTGCGCCTGGAACCGGCCCGCCTGCGTGGCGACGGCGAGCCGGCCTGGACGATCCAGGATCCGGTCACCAATCGCTTCTACCGCATCGGCTGGCTCGAGTTCGAGGCCCTGCTGCGCTGGGGCCAGAGCCCAGGGTCCATCGCCCAGCAGATCGCCGCCCAGACCGCCTTGTCCCCGAGCGTCGATCAGATCCTGGCCCTCGCCGACTTCCTCGAGCGCCACCACCTGATCCGCCCGACGCCCCAGGCCACCGAGCGCCTGGCGGCCCAGCAGGAGAATCGGCGTCCGTGGCAGAGTCCCGGCTGGTGGCTGCACCACTATCTGTTCTTTCGGGTGCCACTGATCCGTCCCCAGCGCCCCCTGGCGGCCATGGCAAGCGCCCTTGGCTGGCTGTTCACGCCCCTGGTCGCCTGGCTGATCGTGGCCCTCGGCCTCACCGGCATCGTGCTCGTGGTCAAGCGCTGGGACCTGTTCACCCATTCCGTGGTAGAAGCCTTTTCGATGTCCGGGATCCTGAGCTTCGCCTGCGCCCTGGTGGTGGCCAAGTCGCTGCACGAGCTCGGCCATGCCCTGGTGGCCACACGGCTCGGCGTCAAGGTGGCCCATATGGGCGTCGCCTTCATCGTGCTGTGGCCGATGCTCTACACCGACACCGGAGAAAGCTGGAAGCTTCGGCACTCACGCCAGCGCCTGGCGATCTCATCCGCGGGTATCCTCACCGAGCTCGCCCTGGCCGGTCTCGCCACCCTGGGCTGGGCGCTGACCTCTCAGGGCCCGCTCAACAGCGCCCTGCTGTACCTCGCGACCACCAGCTGGGTACTGTCGCTGGCGCTCAACGCCAGCCCCTTCATGCGCTTTGACGGCTACTTCATCCTCACCGATCTGCTCGACTTTCCCAACCTGCACGAGCGCGCCGGCGGCCAGGCCCGCATCTGGCTGCGTCGACGCCTGCTCGGCCTCGACGAACCCTGGCCAGAGCCCTTCTCCCGGTCGCGCCGCCGAGCCCTGGTCGCCTTTGCCTTCGCCACCTGGGTCTATCGTCTGGTGCTGTTTCTGGGCATCGCCGTGGCCGTCTATCTACTGTTCTTCAAGGCCCTGGGCATCGTGTTGTTTGCCGTGGAGATCGCCTGGTTCATCGTCCTGCCGGTGGCCAGAGAAGTCTCGCACTGGTGGTCCCGCCGCCGCGCGGTGCCGAGGCGTTTCCGCCTCGCCTGGCTGCTCGTGGGGCTGGTCCTGTTGGCACTGGTGGCACTGCCTTGGCAGACCCGCGTCGGCGGGCCCGGCAGCGTGCACGCCGAGCGCGAGGTGACGCTCTATACGCCCTTCCCGGCGCGCCTCGAACAGCGCCACGCCAACGGCGATGTCGAGGCCGGCGCCGCACTCGCGAGCCTGAGTGACCCGGGCATTCGCCTCGACCTCGACGCTCGCCAGGCGAGCGTCGCCAACATGGACGCCCAGCTCACCGGGCTGCTCGGCAACCCCGACGGGCGCCGCCTCGACAGCGCCACCCGGGCCCGCCTGGGCCTGGGCCGGCGCTCCGTCGAGGCGGCCCAGAGCGAGATCACCCGCCTCACCCTTGCGGCGCCCTTCGCCGGACGCTGGCAGAACATCGACGGCGAACTGGCGGCGGGCCAGTGGGTTGGCCCACAGGAGCCGCTTGGCGTGCTGATCGATCCCGAACACTGGATCGTCGACGGCTACGTCGATCAGGACGAGGTGCATCGACTCAGAGTCGGCAACCGCGTGCGCTTCTTCGTCGAGGGTCGCAGCACGCCCCTGGATGGCGAGTTGATCGACATCGCGCCGACCCGCACCCGGCTGCTGGAGCAGCCGATGCTGGCCGAGCGCCACGGCGGGCCCCTGGTGACCGTGAGTGACAGCGCCGCCTTACGTGGGTCATCGAGCCTGGTACTCGAACGCCCGCTGTTTGCCGTCCGCGCCCGTCTTGACCCGCCCTGGGAGCAAGGCCGCCAGGCTCGCGGCCGGCTGCATGTCGAGGCCGAGCGCCGCAGCCTGGCCGGGCAATTCACCACCTGGGTCGCCGCTATCGCCATCCGCGAAAGCGGCTTTTGAGCGCACTGGCCCGCCCCGCCGTCGGCGAAGGGCCGGCGACGCATCAGGGCGCCCCCCTGCGCCGCGCTGTTGCTCCCGGTCACGCGATGACCTCGGCAAAGGTCGTGACGGGATTGTGGCAATGTTCAACATTCGCTAGCATCAGCGCAGTTTTCCAGTGGAGTCAGCCAGTGCAGTCGCCCCCTCGTGGCACCAGATCGCGCCCCAGCATCAGCGAACACCTCGCCGAAGCCATCTTCTCCGGCCGCTATCATCCCGGCGACTTCGTGCCCAAGGAGGTCGATCTCGCCGAGCAGTTCCAGATCAACCGCTCGGCCGTGCGCAGTGACCTGCGCCAGCTGGTCGACACCGGCATCATCGAGCGCATCTCCGGCCACGGCTCCAAGGTCCGGGCCTTCGAGGAATGGAACATTCTCGATCCTCAGGTCACCGACTGGATGACTCGCTTCGCCGCCCCTAACCCCGAGATCCAGCGCGAGATTCTGGCCTTTCGCCTGGACGTCGAGCCCTACGTGGCGATGACCGCCGCGCGGCGCGCCACCGCCCGTGACCTGGTCGCCATCGAGGAGGCGTTCGACGGCATGGCCCGTGAGATGAACGCCGTCGACGGCTGTGCCAAACGCCTGCACAGCGATTACGACATCGCCTTTCACGTGGCGATCTTCAAGGCCACGCGCAATATCGTCTGGTCCCAGCTCTCGCATATCCTGCGGCCCTCGATCTACCTGCTGATAGAGATGTCCAACGAAAGCGCCACCGACCCGGAGGCGAGCCTGGAGCGCCACCGCGAACTGATGGAGGCGATCCGCGCGCGCCAGCCGCAACAGGCCTTCCGCGCCGCCCAGGCGGTCCTCGCCGGCACCGCCGACGCCCTGGGCCTGCAGCCGGGCGATGCGATTCTCGGCAGCGCTTTCGAGCTACCCCCGACGGCCTGAGGCCGTCGACACCCGCGCGCCTGGGGCCCACCAACCAAAGAAAGCAAAGAAGCAAAGAATGCAACGTCAGCGGGGAACCGACGGTCCCCGCTCGCCTGCTTGGCGTCTCGCTACCGAAGTATGTCGTGGCCAATGTCTGTCATTAGGTAACGCCGCCCGCAAAGCCCGGTTCGCAAGGCCCTGTCCACAAAGCCCTGTCCGCAAAGCCCTGTCCGCAAAGCCCTGTCCGCAAAGCCCTGTCTACAAAGCCCTGTCCGCAAGATTCTGCCCCGACGGAGATGCGGCGCCGTCAGGTACATCACTTGGTCCACGCCCAGGTATTTCTCCACGCAGCGCCCCACGCAAGCCCCCCATGCCCCCCATGCAGCCGCTCATGCGGCCACCTGTACTACCGTGAGCGCCGCCGGCCAGGCGCCGGCGAGTCCTGCGCCGCGGCCGCCGTCCTGAGCGTTCTGACCATCAGGTCGTACAGGCGATCGACAGCCACCGAGCGTCGCGATGCTTCACTGCGATACACCGCCACTTCCATCGGTTCAAGCGGGCCCAGGCCCTGCTCGCTGCCAAGAATGTCGAGATGGGAGGGAGCGCTGCACTGGGTCAACACCGCGACGGCAAGGCCACTCTCCACGGCGGCAATCTGCCCTGCCAGGCTCGAACTGTTGTACACCACTCGATAGCGACGCCCCTGCAAGGCCAATGAGGTAATGGCGCTGCGCTTGGCGAGGCTCGTGCTCTCGTACACGGCGATGGGTAGAGGATCGCGCCGCCACACCTGGAACTGGGGAGCCCCGACCCAGACCATGGGCTCGTAGAACAGCAAGGTGCCATGCCGGGCGCTATCCCGTGACACCAGCGCCAGGTCCAGATCGCCGCACCTGACCCGGGGAATCAACGCGGTCGATTGCTGACAGTTGAGTTCGATTTCCACCGCGCCATGATGCGGTGCAAACCGTTTCAGCACCGGAGTCAGGTACTTGGCGGCATAGTCATCGGGAACGCCGAGGCGAATGCGACCGGTCAGCTCTTCGCCGTGGAACGCGGCCAGGGTCTCGCCGTGCAGGTCAAGCATTCGCCGGGCGTAGCCCAACAGCGTTTGTCCTTCGGCGGTGAGCTGGTGCTGGCGTGGGCCGCGGATGAGAAGCTGGCAGTCCAGCGCCGACTCCAGTTTTTTCAGCTGCATGCTCACCGCCGACTGAGAGCGGTGAACCTGCGGGGCGGCCGCCGACAGGGACCCCGCATCCACCACCGCCACGAAGCACTTGAGCCAATCCACCTGAAGATCGGGGTTCGTCATCGAGCGTCATCCACTATCCGGTTAACGAATACCTTTCACTTGAATTATGCGTTTTCCTATACCGCCTGGCCAGGGCATAGTGCCCGACGACAGGTTGAGCAGGAGAATGGCCCATGGCCCATGCCGCAGCACAGTTGCATCGTCTCGATCGTCCACTGGTGTGGCACGGCTTCAAGCAACTGACACCGATTTCGTTCTTCGTCACCGCCTTCGGCGCGGCTTTCGGCCTGGCCGCCACACAGGCGGGCCTGGACGACTCGACCGTTCTGGTGATGAGCACGCTGGTCTTCGCCGGTGCCGCCCAGTTTGCCGTTCTGGATCTGTGGGGAGCGCAGGTACCGCTTGCCACCTTGTTGGTGACGGTATTCGCGATCAACGCACGCCACCTGCTGATGGGGGCCAGCCTGTATCCCTGGCTACGTCAGCTCGCGCCGGGAGAACGCTATGGCGTGATGCTGGTGGCCTCCGATGCCAACTGGGCCATGTCCATGCAGGCGTTCCGGCGCGGCCAGCCAGGCTTCGGACTCCTGCTCGGCGGCGGCCTCGCGCTGTGGTCGTTCTGGGGCTTCGGCACCTGGGTCGGCACCTACTTCGGCAATCGGCTTGGCGACCCCGAAACCCTGGGACTGGATATGGTGATGGGATGCTTCTTGCTGGCCATGGTCATCGGTGGCGAACGCAACTGGCTCCTGCTGCTCATCTGGACGACCGCCGCCGCCGCGTCGTTGCTGGCGTACCGGTATCTCCCGGAGAACAGCCACGTCGTCGTAGGGGCACTGGCAGGCGCCATCGCCGGAACCGATTGGAGGGCACGAGACCATGAGCGTTGACACAACGGGGGCGGGCCCTCTCGCGATCGTGATGGCCATGGCGATCGTGACATTGGCGACCCGCTGGGGAGGCACCTACGTGATGTCCTTCGTGCCGATCGGCGATCGCGTTCAGCAATTTATCCACGCGATGTCGGGCTCGGTCCTGGTGGCCCTGCTGGCCCCCATGGCCGTGAGCGGTGACAACGGCGCACGACTCGCGCTACTGACGACAGCTATCATCATGCTGACGCTGAAAAAGCCGTTACCGGCCATCGCCGCAGGAATAGTCGCGGCGGCCCTGTTCCGGCAACTATAGCGAGTCGCAGCAGCCTTGTTCACCGACACGATGCCTCGCCTGCGTCGACAGAAAGCCCCCATCGATACCGATGGGGGCGTGCACACAGCGCCAGGCCCGTGATCTTGCGCTGAGGATGAGGGTGAGGGAAAAAGCCACGAGAGATCGCTTCAAGCGTCACTCGTAAGCCATTTCTTCGAGCTCACGCCCGCGGGTTTCCTTGACGGCCTTCATCACGAACACCACCGAGCAGGCGGCGAAGAACGCATAGACACCATAGGCCCCCGCCAGGCCAATGCCGGCCAGCATGATCGGGAACGACATGGTAATGACGAAGTTCGCCAGCCACTGGAACAACCCCGCTATCGCAAGCCCGGAGCCGCGCACCTGATTGGGGAACATCTCGCCCAGCATGACCCACATCACCGGTCCCCAGGAGACATTGAAGAACAGCACGTAGGCATTCGCAGCGAGCAGCGCGATGATCCCCATATCGTCGGACAGCGACAGCTGGCCGTCGACCCGCACGGCGGTCGAGAACGCGTAAGCGACGATGCACAGGGTCAAGGCCATGCCGACGGAGCCCGCCCACAACAGCGGCTTGCGGCCGATGCGATCGACCAGCGAGATGGCGATCAGGCAGGCGCCGATGGATACCGCCCCGCTGATGACGTTGATCAACAACGCATCGCCTTCCGAGAACCCGACCGCCTGCCACAGCACGGCGCCGTAGTAGAACACCACGTTGATACCCACCAGCTGCTGGAATACCGCCAGGCCAATGCCGACCCAGACGATCCGATGCACACGCCCGGTGGTGGAATTGATCAAGTCGCGCAGGCTCGGGGCGTGATCCTTCGCCAGGGAAAGGCGAATGGCGTCCGCCTTGGCGCGCCCTTCTTCCTCCCCCATCAGGGTCGCGAGCACGCGCTCGGCCTTCTGCTGGTTACCGCAGCTGATGAGAAAACGCGGGCTTTCGGGAATTCCCAGCAGCGCCAGAAAGAACACCGTGGCCGGGAACATTTCGATCCAGAACATCCAGCGCCACGCATCGAAGCCGAACCACAGCGTCGCCGTCGAGGAGCCGGCCAGCTTGGCCAGGGCATAGTTGCTCAAAAAGGCAATGAATAGCCCCGAGATGATCGCTACCTGCTGGATGGTCGCTAGCCGACCACGGTTTTCCGCCGGTGCCACCTCGCTGATATAGGCTGGGGTCATCACGCTGGCGGCACCCACCGCGATTCCCCCCATCACCCGGTAGATCACGAACTCGAGAGAGCCGCCGGAAACACCAGAGCCCCAGGCGCTGATGAGAAAGAACAACGCCGAGACGATCAGTAGCGAACGACGGCCGAAACGGTCGGCCAGGCGGCCGGCGAAGAAGGCCCCGACCGCGCACCCCAGCAGCATCGAGGCGACGTTGAAGCCGGTCCCCACGCTATCGGACTGAAACGACGCCTGTAGCCCATCGACGGTACCGTTGATGACCCCGCTATCGAAACCGAACAGAAAGCCGCCGATGGCGGCGATACAGCAGATGGCAAAGATGTAACGCTGGCGCTTGAGCTGCGCCAGGCGGTGAGACGTGTCGGCATGCATGGTAGATCCCCGTTGTTATTGGTGAGGTTGATAGACAGGGTTGTAGTGCCACTTGCATTCATCGGTGCTTGCATCAGCGCGTTTATCAACGGGCTACGCCACGCCGCCGTACCGCGCCCGGTATTGCCAGACTTACAGCCAGTCCTACAGCCAGCCTGCATCGACCCAATAGTTGTGTGCGGTGCAGGCAGCAGCGGCGTCAGACGCCAGGAACACCACCATGGCGGCGATGTGCCGAGGGTGGATGCGCACCTTCAGCTTCTGTTCGGCGATGATCTGGGCCTCGTCGGCCTCGGAGTACCAGCGCGACTGGCGCGGCGTCTTGACGTTACCCGGCACCACGCAGTTGACGCGGATCGCGTCTGCGCCGAGCTCCCGGGCGAGCCCACGGGTCAGGCCCTCGATGCCGGCCTTGGAGGTCTCGTAGAGCGCAAGGCCAGCCTGCCCCAGGTGCCAACTGATCGACCCCATGTTGATGATCGCGCCACCTTCTCGGCGCGCCATGCCCGGCGCCACCGCCTGGCTGGCGAAGACCAGGTGGCGCAGGTTGACCGCGATGCGCTCGTCGAAGTAGTCCGGCGTGATGTCGGCCAGGCTATGACGATCGTCGTTGGCCGCATTGTTGACCAGCACATCGACGTCACCGATGACGTCGAGGACCGCCTTGAGCGCCTCGACATCGGTCAGGTCGCAGTGGTGAAAACACACGCGGGCAGCACTGTGCTCCGTCAACCGAGCCGCCAGCGCCTCGGACGGCTCATCACAGATATCGAGAAAGTGCACCTCGGCGCCCTGCTCAGCGAAGGCGGTGACCAGCCCCTCGCCGATGCCGGAGCCACCGCCGGTGATCACCACGCGTTTGTCGGCAAGCCCCGGGTAGAGGGCGACGGGAGGTGACGCGGATGGATGCATGGACGCTTGTCTCCTGGTGACATTGACTCGGTTCGACGGACCGGAGCGGTTACGGCGATGACGCCATGGGAGCGGCTCCGATGCCCGGGTCGGTACGCGATTGGTCGATCGTTTTAGTTAGTTATCTTTACTAATTATCGAGTATTGACGATACGCCATTCACCCGCCATTGCACTTAGGTCTATTCTCTTCGCCCTATCGACTGTCCCTGAAACCCTTTAATCCGGTGCAATAACGTCGAGATACGCCGGAAGAGTGCCGCAAAAATGCCAGAACAACATGCCATCTCTCGTCGCCAGTCGCCCGCTCCAACAGGAGGGCACTCCGCCGCCATTAATATAGTATTTTAACTAATAACCCCCATGTGTCATGGCGCAGACCCCGGCACGGGGTTCTTGATAGACTAGCGTCGTCCAACGCCACCGCCCGCCTGCCAGGAAGCCCACGCGATCATGACGTCAGTGCCTCGCCAACCCGCCGGTGACCTCGGCTTTTTAAAGCAGCTCAATCGTAATGCGGTGCTCGAGACCCTGCGCCGGACCCCCGGACTCACCCGCGCCGAGATCGCCCAGCAAGCCAGCTTGACCAAGGTGACGGTGGGGGCCGGGGTCCAGGCGCTGCTGGACGATGGCTGGCTGAAGGAAGGCGAACCGGTACGCCGCGGTGGCGGCCGTCCTGGCCGGGCGTTGTTTCTCAACGAGGCACGCCATGCGCTGATCGGCGTCGAGATTGGCGTACACGGCCTGCACGCCATGGCCTGCACCCTCGGCGGAGAGCGACTCACCGAGCGTCACGAAGCGTTGGCCCCGACCACACCGGAGGCAACCATCGACAGGCTGGCGAGCCTGCTGGAGGAGATGCTCATGGCACCCGTGATGCAAGGTCGCGAGCTGCTGGGGCTGGGCCTGGCGGTTCCCGGGCCCACCTCGCCCGGCCGGCGCCGCCTAAGCCTGGCGCCGACCCTCGGCTGGCGCGATGTGGCCCTGCTCGATATGCTGCGCAGCCGCCTGCCACGCCTCGGCGGTCACTGGTTGATGGACAACGAGGCCAAGGCAGCGGCCTTCGGCGAGCTTTACTTTCGCGCCGAGCCCGGGCCCGCGCCGGGGTCGCTGCTCTATGTCAGCGCGGGCTCCGGCATCGGCAGCGGTCTGGTCGAGAACGGCACGCCGCTGCGGGTCATTCGCGGCGTTCACGGCCTCGCCGGCGAAGTCGGCCACACCGTGCTCCAGCCGGGGGGGTTGTACTGCCATTGCGGCAATCGCGGGTGCGCCGAGACCCTGGTCAGCGGTTGGTCGATTCGCGCCGCCCTCGGCATCGACGAGCACCTGACGCTGGAACAGGCCGTCACCGACCACCCGGATCAGGATCGAGTGGCCGTCACCCTGAAACACGCCGGCGACGCCCTCGGCATGATGCTGCTCAACCTGCACCACACCCTCAATCCCGCGGAGATCGTCATCGGCGGCTCGCTGACTCGCCTCGGGCCGGCGCTGCTGGAACCGGCGCTTGCGCTGTTCGAGGAGCAGCAGAATCGGCTACTGCCGGAGGCCTCGCGCATCGTGCCACGCATCCTCGACGACAGCCGACTGGTCGCGGCGCGCGGGGCCGCCGCCGAGGTGCTGTCCTGGGTGCTGTCGGAGCTCCCCGTGACAGCGGCCCACGACCGCCTGTGAGAGCGCATCGCCGAGGCGCGTCCACGGCTTCCATCGGGTCGCAAACCGGTTCTTCCTGGCCGGCCGTCGGTAACAGGCTCATCCTGGCAGGCCGTCGGTAACAGGCTCTTTCGGGCCGGCCGTCGGTAACAGGCTCTTCCTGGCAGGCCGTCGGTGACAGGCTCTTTCTGGCAGGCCGTCGGTAACAGGCTCTTTCTGGCAGACAGCCCCCGAGACCAGCAGTGTGAGCGCCTGGCGGGCGAGAAGGCAGTCCCAGCGGGTTCGCTGGCGAGGGTCCCGTGGCAATGACGCGGCACATCGGCGCCGCGTCAGGCGACCAGGCAGTCGACATCGTCGCCCTCACCGCCCTCCAGCACGTGCGTTCCGACGCTAGGCGCGCGCCCGCCGGGTCTGCTTCCAGCGATCGAACATCACCGCCAACAGCAGAATCGCGCCACGCACCAGATACTGGTAGAACGTCGGCACATTGAGCAGGCCCATGGCGTTCTGCACGCAGCCCATGATCAGCACCCCCACCAACACGCCGGTGATGGAGGCGATGCCACCGGACAACGCCACGCCGCCGAGCACACAGGCCGAGATCACCGCGAGTTCCAGCCCCAGCGCCGTGTTCGGATCGCCGAGCCCCATGCGTGAGGTCAGCAGCACGCCGGCGATGCCGGCGACCACGCCCTGCAGGCCAAACACGATGATCTTGAGGCGCCGCACGTTGACCCCGGCCAGGGCCGCAGCCTCGGGATTACCGCCCGTGGCCAGCACATTGCGGCCGAAGGCGGTCAGGTTGAGCAGTACGCCGAAGATCACGAAGCAGGCGATCATCGCCCACACCGGCAGGGTCAGACCGAGAAAGGAGGCGCTGCCTAGATCGAAGAAGGCCGGCACGGTGATCATCACCGCGTCGCCGCCCGAGGTGATGTAGGCCAGACCGCGGACGAACTCCATCGCCGCCAGGGTGGCGATCAACGAGTTGATGCCGAAGCGAGCCACCACATAGCCGTTGAAGGCCCCCACCACGCCGCCGGCGGCGATGCCGCCCAACACGCCGATGAAGACGCTGCCCGAGGTGGTGGTGATCACCGCCGCCACGACTCCGGTGAAGGCCACGATCGAGGCCACCGACAGGTCCACCTCGCCCAGCGCCAGCACCAGCATCATGGTCGTGGCGATGGTGCCAATCACGGTGACCGACAACAGCAGCCCGACCATATTGCGACTGGTCAGAAAGTCGGGGATCAATACCGACAGACCGATGAACAACAGGATGAAGATCGCGATCAGCCCGGAGGTATCGAGCAGCGTGCGCAGCGGTTTGGCCAGCCCTTGCCGGCCCTTGGGGCGAGGTGTCGTGGTCGCCTCGCCATCGGCGATTCGTTGTGTCGTCATGGTAGGTCCCTGTCAGGAAGCACGCGCGGTGAGTGCGTCGTGTTGTTGTTAATAGTGATGGTGATGCCGATCGAGCGCCTAGGCCGCGATCAGGCCGGTAGCGCCAGGCCCAGCAGCCGCTCCGGCGTCGCGTCACGGCGCTCGACGATGTCGACCAGTTCGCCATCGCGCATCACGCCGATGCGATCACAGATCGCGCTGATTTCGGCCAGGTCGCTGGAGATCACCACCACGCCCTTGCCCTCATCGGCCAGGTCGTAGAGCAGCGAATAGATGTCACGACGAGCGCCCACATCGATGCCCCGGGTCGGCTCGTCCATCACGAACAGCTCGATACGCTCCGACAGCCAGCGCGCCAGGATCACCTTCTGCTGGTTTCCCCCGGACAGGGTACCGATGCGAGTCCGGGCGTCCGGCGTCTTGATGCTCAGGCGCGAGATGAAGTCGTCGGTATTGGCGATTTCGCGCCGGGCATGGCGCATCCAGCCAAAGCGCTTGAAGAAGCGGCGGCAACTGATATTGAGGTTGTCCGAGACGCTGGCGATGGGAAAGATGCCCTGGGACTTGCGGTCTTCGGGGCACATGGCGATGCCCGCCTGGATGGCATCGGCCGGGGTAGCGAAGCGTCGATCCTGGCCCTGGAACACCACCCTGCCCGCACTCGGCGACGCGACGCCGCAGACCAGCCGCATCAACTCGCTACGCCCGGCACCGACCAGCCCGAACAGGCCAAAGACCTCACCACGCCGGACCTCGAAGCTCACCGGTGCATGCAGCCCGTGGCCTTCCAGGCCATCGAGCCCCAGCAGCACCTCGCCAGGCTCACGGCTGCGATAGCCATAGACGTCTTCGATGTCGCGGCCGACCATTTCGCTGACCAGGATGTCGTGATCGAGACCGTCCATGGTCTCGTGGGTGCGGATATGCCGCCCGTCGCGGAACACCGTGACGGCATCACACATTTCGAACACCTCCTCCATGCGATGAGTGACGTACAACACCACTCGACCCTCGTCGCGCAGGCGCTGGACGATGCGTTTCAACTGCCGTGTTTCCTGCACCGACAGGCTGCTGGTCGGTTCATCGAAGGCGATGATTCGCGCATCACGCAGCAAGGCACGGCCGATCTCGATCATCTGCTGCTGGCCGATCGACAGATCCCTGACCTTGGTCGACGGGTGCACCGCGCCCTCGCCGAGATCATCGAGGATCGCCCGGGCACGCTCGTGCAGCCGACGCCGATCGAGCATGCCGTGACGCTCGGGCAACTGCCCGAGCAACAGGTTCTCCGCCACCGACAGATTCGGCGACAGGGTCAGCTCCTGGTAGATGATGGCGATGCCCTGGGCCAGGGCCTGACGGGCATTGCTGAATACCTGGCGCTCGCCGCCGAGCCACAGCGCCCCGGCGGTCGGCTGGTTGACCCCGCTCAACACCTTCAACAGCGTCGACTTGCCGGCGCCGTTCTCGCCCATCAGGGCGTGGACCTCGCCGGCCCGGGCCGAAAAGCTCACGCCGTCGAGGGCACGCACCCCGGGAAACTCCATGGTGACGCCATCGACGTCGAGATACGGCTTGCCAGAGCGCGTGCCAGACTCCTGGCCAGGCGTGTCCGCCCGCTCAGGGAAGGGCATCGGGCCGGTATCAGAGACCGAGCTCATCGCGTACCGCCTCCCAGTTGTCGCGGGTCATCAGGGTGCCCGAAGTTTCCACGTTGGCCGGCGGCTCGACGCCTTCCGCGACCCAGCGGTAGAGGTTGTCGGCGGATTCACGCCCATGGGATGTCGAACTGACCGCCACGGTGCCGTGGAAACCGGTCGGCGTTTCCCGGGAGAACTCGGCGAAGGCGGCGCCGGAGCCGTTGATGCCGACCCCGATCACGTCGGCGGCGGCCAGCCCATACTGCTCGGTGGCACGCACCCCGCCGAGCACACTCTCTTCATTGAGCGCATAGATCACCCAATGCTCGAAGTCGCCGTTCTTGGAAATCACCGGCGAGGCGGCGGAGAAGGCGCTGGCCGTATCGGTGTTCTGCTGGGGCGCATCGAAGATGTTGGCCTGCGGCAAGCCACGCTCGGTCAACGCCTGGGTGGCGCCGTCGGTGCGCTCCTTGGCCGTCGGCAGTTCGTAGTTGGTGATGCGTAGCGCCGCCACGTCTGCCGGGTTCCAGCCCCTGGCCTCCATCTCGTCGGCGATGGCGTTGCCGACCTGCTGGCCGATCTTGATCCCGGACATGCCCAGGTGTGGCACTCCTGCGATGGGCGCTCCGTCGGCGCCGACGAAGCGATCATCGACGGTAACCACCTTCATGCCGTACTGGTTGGCCCGATTCATGATCGCCGGACCGAGGCGCACGTCGGGTGGGCAGATGACGAAGCCATCCGCGCCCTGGGAGTTGAGATTATCGATGGCGCTGAGGACCTGCTGACCGTCTTCGCCGGCCAGGCGTACCACCTCGAAGCCCTTCTCCTCGCCGAGCGCCGTGGCGGCATCCTGCTCATTGATGAACCAGGCCTGCTCGGGCTTCTTGACGATGAAGCCGAGCGTCACCTCGTCCTGGGCAACGGCGCCCACACTGACCCCGAGGGTCAGGCCGGCGCCGAGGGTAACGGTGGCTAGCAGGGAAATCGGTTTCATCACATGCTCCTGATTGGCAGTCTTTGTTGTTAGCGCGCTTCCAACATCCCGGGGCTCGGCGATGACAGCGCCGAGCCCCGGGATGCCCAGGCTCTATGCCTAACCTAAGCCGAAGCCCAAGCCCAAGCCCAAGCCCAAGCCCAAGCCCAAGCCCAAGCCCAAGCCCAAGCCCAAGCCTAAGCCGGCAAGTCATAACCGACTAATAGCGTTATTCGCCAAATGCCATCACCATTTAGATATCACTAACCCCTGTTGCGGCTCGAGGTCTCGGCGCACGCGGCCACGGCGCACACCGGGTTGCGACTAAAGTGCGTCGTCCAGTGCCAATGTCATCCGGCACACCGGGCCTCGGGTAGCGTTTTCCCCGTCCGTGACGCCATCGCGACCGCCCCTTAACGCGAAGACCCCGGACGAGGGTCCGGGGTCTTCGCCCTGGGGTGGGCCTGGGGTGCTGCCAACGTGGCAGGCCGAGACGGGGAGATTACCGGTCGCGGGTGGTGAACCGATAGCGGGTGTGGCTCGCGTAGGTGTCGCCTGGCTCAAGCAGCGTCGAGGGGAAGTTCGCCTGGTTCGGGGAGTCCGGAAAGTGCTGGGTTTCCAGCGCCAGGCCCCCACGCTGCTCGTAGGCCTGGCCGGATTTTCCGATCAGGCTGCCATCGAGGAAGTTGCCGGAATAAAACTGGATACCGGGCTCGGTGGTGAAAACCTCCAGCACGCGTCCACTCTTTGGTGCCTCGACCCGCGCGGCCAACACCAGCTCGTCGTCGCTCGACCCGCCGCGGTCGATGACGAAGTTGTGGTCGTAGCCGCGCCCGCGCTCGAGCTGCGGGTGGTCGGCCTCGATGCGTTCCCCGATGGCGGTGGCCGTGCGGAAGTCAAACGGCGTCTGCGCGAGCTTGCGAACGTCACCGGTGGGGATCAACCCTTGGTCGACCGGCGTGAAGGCGTCGGCGTTGAGCATCAGCCGGTGGTCGAGAATATCGCCCTGCCCCTCGCCCTCCAGATTGAAGTAGCTGTGCTGGGTCAGGTTGACCGGCGTGGTGGCGGAGGTCGTGGCACGGTAACGGATATCGAGGGCGTTGTCGGCGGTCAGGGTGTAGCGCACCTCGGTGCTCAGGGTGCCGGGGAAGCCCTGATCGGCGTCCGGACTTTGAAGCGTCAGCACTAGACCAACGCCGCTTTCATCAACGAACGGGGCGACCTGCCACAGGCGGCGATCGAACCCCTCATTGCCGCCATGGAGCGTGTTGTCGCCGTCGTTCGTCGGCAACTCGAAGCGCTCACCGTCGATGCGGAAGCTACCGCCGGCGATGCGGTTGCCATAGCGGCCGATCAGGGCGCCGAAATAGGGGTTGGCCTCGCGGTAGGCATCGGAGAGGTACCCCTGCAAGGAGGGAAAGCCCAGCACTACGTCGTCGATCTGGCCATCGGCGTCCAGGACCTTCAGCGAAACGATGATGCCGCCGTAGGGAATCACGGACATCTGCATGCCGTTGGCGTTGTCGAGGTGATAGAGCGTCACTTCCCGACCATCGGGTAGCTCCCCGAAGCTCGAGGTGGAGATCTGTCCGCCGGCCATGAAGGTATCCTTTTCATCGGGCGCGGTGGCTGCCTGAGCCGCCGAGCCGACCGCCATCAGTGCCACGGCTACGGCACTGAGCCAGTGGGGTAAGTGGGATAAGCGACGTAAGCCGGCCACGTCGACCACGCCGAAGGCACGACTGGCCGCGGCGCCGGACGCCCGGTGGCGGGGCGATCGAAAGGTGTCGGCGCAGCGGCGTGACGACCGAATGACGCGAGGATAAGCCATGGAGTCTCCTTGATTCCAACGCCGAATGCGGCGTGAGGGTGAGCGCCACAAGCGGCTAGACGCGAGCGCTGAGGCCGGTCGGCCGCGACCGACACGGCAAGCGCAGGAGCCAGCGCCGAGCGACGCATCGTCCCATCCGGCGCCACCTCGGCACCCGCGCGGCCTGGGCTCCTGCCCTGACCCTAGACAGCCGCCACCTTAACCGCTAATACTGCACGACGAACAAACCCATACTCATCTGGTTATCACCTAATGCCTCGACTCGGCCCCCACGACGACCTGGGCCCGGACTGGTTTCTCGACGTCCGACTAAAGTGCCGCCATTTCGAGCTGTTCGTTGCCCTCGACGACCAGCGCAATCTGCACCGTGCCGCCACCACCCTCGGCATCAGCCAGCCGGCCGCCTCCAAGCTACTGGGCGAGCTCGAGCAGCGCCTGGGGGTGCGGCTTTTCGAGCGCCACTCCCGTGGCCTGGATCCGAACTGGTATGGCGAGGTCATGGTCCGCCATGCCCGCGACATGCTGTCGTCACTGCAGCGCACCGGCACCGAGCTCAACGCGCTGCGCCACGGCAACGCCGGCACCGTGACGGTAGGTACCGTCATGGATCCGGCGGTAACGCTACTGACTCAAGCCCTGGAAGCCACCCGCCGGCGGCTTCCAGGGCTCAAGGTCAGCGTCGATGTGGACGTCAGCCAGGCGCTGATCGTCGACCTTCTGGACGGCCGACTGGATCTGGCGCTGTGTCGTATTCCGGCGGGCTTCGATGCGGGCGACTTCGTGTTCGAGGAGATCGGCGAGGAGGCGATCTGTGTGGTCTGTCGGCGCGATCATCCGCTGGCCCAGGAGGCGTCGCCTGACCTCGCCGCCATGCTCGAGTACCCGTGGTCGCTGCAGCCCGGCGGCGCGCTGATGCGTCAGCGCTTCAATTACCTGGTGACCTACCACGGCCTGGTGCCGCCGACGCAGATCGTCGAGACCTCCGACATCCTGATGTCGCTGGCCCAGGCGGCGGCGACGGACACCTTGACGGTGACCACCCGCAAGGTGGCGGAACTGCTGTGTGACCCCAAGCGCTATTGCCTGCTGCCGACCCGGGAGCCGCTCAGCGTTCAACCCTATGGCCTGGTCACCCTGCGCGAGAAGCGCTTGTCGCCGGGGGCCGCGGCCTTGACCACCCAACTGCGCCAGATTATCCAACAGCAACGCGACGCCTGACGATGACTGACCGCCCCCGGCACGACGCCCAGGCCCGGCCCGATCGCTCCGAGGGCTGAGAACCCAGGAACCAAGGGATGCGGACCGAGAACCGAAGGCCGAGACGGCAGGCGCCAAGCACCCAGGGCAGCGGCGACGCCTCGACGCCGCTCCTGCCGCACTGGCCAGCCGTCGGCTATTCGACGAACGCCTCGACCACACGGCGGTGTCCCAGCAGCATCGCATCGGCCAGATGGCGCAGCGGAGCCACGTCGACGTCGCTGTCGCCGCGCGTCAGCAGGTCGCAGAAATGCGCGTAGACGCCCTGGTACTCCCGCTCCGGTTCATCGATCACGACCGCACCATCGATCACCAGACGCGCGCCGCCCCCTTCAAGCTTGAGGGTGCCGCCATCGGTATCGATACGCAGGTCCCAGCGCGGTGGGTCTTCGTGGCGAAAGTCGAAGTCCGCGTCCACGGCGACACCCGCCGCGGTACGAAAAGCGAGCTTCGCGGCGATCGGCGTCTGGCAGTTGAGCGGGACCTCGAGAGCGGCGCGCTTGAGAAAGAACGGCGCCGGCAGCAGATGCGTCGCGATCGACAGCGCATTGATGCCGGGATCGAAGACGCCCATGCCGCCGGCCTCCCATATCCAGTCCTGGCCGGGATGCCACACGCGCACGTCTTCGTGCCAGTCGATGGCGACAGCCGTGACCGTCTTGCCCTGGAGCCAGTCGAACGCCGTCGCGATCCCCGGAGCGAAGCGCGAGTGCCAGGCGGCGAACAGCACCGCGTCACGCTCGGTGGCGAGCGCCTTCATGTCTTCGATCTCGGCCAGCGTCGCCCCCGGCGGCTTCTCCAACAGCACCGCCTTGCCGGACTCGAGTGCCTGTCGCGCCAGTTCGTGACGCAGGTGGGTCGGCGTACAGATGGCGACGGCATCGAGCCCCGGCTGCCCTTGCAGCATCGCGGCCAGGTCCGGGTAACTCGCCACACCGGCCACCGAGGCCGTCGGGTCGGCCACCGCGACAAGCTCGAGCCCGGGCGTCGCCGCGATGGCCCCCAGGTGCTGATCACGCACGATCTTGCCGGCCCCGACGAGCCCTATGCGATATACGCTCATGCCACTCTCCTGCCAGCCCTAAGAATCGCCCCGCAGTCTACCGGCGCCCCGCGCGGGTCGCCAGCAGGTGCGGGGCCTCGATGCAGTTAGGTGGACCACGGCGACGGCCTCGTGCGGCTTGACCTGTCGGGCAGCGCCGTGGCCTGAAGGCCTTTCGCCAGCCCAGCTCCAGATTCAGCTCCAGACTCAGATCCTGGGACACCGCCCACCGGGCGGCATCCCGTGACCAGCCACTGCCAGGCGCCTGTCAGTGGTTGTCCCGGGGCGGACTGACGCGTGCCACGTCGCGGTAGCGATCGGCACCACGCAGCGTCATGCCGCGATCCAGCGGCTCAATCAGGCTGCGCTGAATCTCTTGCCACGGCGTCTGGTGGGCCGGATACGGGTAGCCGCCGGTCGCGTCCAGGCGCCGGCGACGGGCATCGAGCGTGGCCTCATCGACCATCAGCATCACCTCGCCACGACCCAGATCGACCCGTAGCCGATCCCCGGTTTCGAGCAGCGCCAGGGGCCCCCCGGTGGCGGCCTCCGGGGAGGCGTTGAGGATCGAGGGCGAGCCGGAGGTGCCGGATTGGCGGCCATCGCCGAGACACGGTAACGAGTCGATACCGCGGCGAATCAACGCCTCGGGGGGCTGCATGTTGACCACTTCGGCGCCGCCGGGATGCCCCACCGGCCCCGCGCCGCGCATGACTAAAATGGTGGTCGCATCGATCTCGAGCGCCGGGTCGTCGATGCGCGCGTGATAGTCCTCGGAGCCATCGAACACGACCACTCTCCCCTCGAAGGCATTCAGATCGTCTGGGTTCTCGAGAAAGCGCCGACGAAAGTCAGGCGAGATCACGCTGGTCTTCATCAGCGCCGACTCGAACAGGTTGCCCTTGAGGTTAAGAAATCCGGCATGGCCGATGAGCGGATTGTCGAAGCGCCGGATGACCTCGTCGTCCAGGGTCCCGCGGCCCGCCAGGTTCGCCGCCAGTGTCTGGCCATTGATCGTGATGACATCGCCGTGGAGCAGTCCCTGGCCGAGCAGCTCCACCGCCACCGCCGGCACCCCGCCGGCACGGTGGAACTCCTCGCCAAGATAGGCCCCCGCCGGCATCACGTTGGCCAACAGGGGGACCCCGTGCCCGAGGCGCTGCCAATCGTCGTTATCCAGCGCAATGCCGGCATGTCGGGCGATGGCATTGATGTGCACCGGGGCATTGGACGAGCCGCCCAGCGCCGAGCACACCACCACCGCATTCTCGAACGCCTCGCGGGTCAGGATATCCAGCGGCCGAAGATCCTCCCAGACCATCTGCACGGCGCGCTCGCCGGTCTGGTAGGCGACCATGGAGCGCTCCTTGTAGGGCCCCGGTATCATCGCCGACCCCGGCAGGCTCATGCCCAGGGCCTCGGCCATGGAGTTCATGGTCGAGGCGGTGCCCATGGTATTGCAGTGGCCGACCGAGGGCGCGGAATCCGTGGCCCGGGACAGGAACTCGGCGTAATCGATATCGCCGGTCGCCAGACGCTTTCTCAGCTCCCAGATCACGGTGCCGGAGCCGACTCGCTCGTTGCCCCGCCAGCCATTGAGCATCGGACCGCCAGACAGCACGATGGCGGGGATATTCACCGTGGCCGCCGCCATCAGACAGGCCGGTGTGGTCTTGTCGCAGCCGGTGGTCAGCACGACGCCGTCCAACGGATAGCCGTGAAGCACCTCGACCAGCCCGAGGTAGGCAAGGTTGCGGTCCAGCGCCGCGGTGGGCCGGCGCACATTTTCGTGGATCGGGTGAAGCGGAAATTCGAACGCCACGCCGCCGGCGGCACGGATGCCGTCCTTGACCCGCTTGACCAGCTCGATGTGGTGGCGGTTGCAGGGCGTAAGGTCCGAGCCCGACTGAGCGATACCGATGATCGGCTTGCCCGAGGTCAGCTCTTCAAGGGTCACGCCGTAGTTCATGTAGCGCTCGATACACAGCGCCGTGGTGCCAGGATGCTCGGGATTGTCGAACCACCAGCGTGAACGCAACTGGTCGAGGGTCAGACGAGGGCGATCGGTCATATCGGTCTCCAACAAGAGGTCGCGAGCGGGCTCGCGACCGGAGCAATCAGGTGGGCGGGCTTGTCGGCCCGTCAGGGTATCGGCTAGGCATGCCTACCCGGCTAGCGTAGCCCCTGACTGGCCAGATCGGTCGCGAGCCCAGGCGAGATGCACGACAAGGCCAGGACGGTCCTCGATGACGGGCGTCGCGTCGCCAGTGCCCGGGGCGAGCGGCGCCCTCGACCGACCGAGAGTACCAGGCCCGCGACGGCGTGCCCGCCCCAAAACACGGTGCCGGCCCTAGTGAGAGTGGCGCGGCACATCGGCGCCACGGCAGCCGACCAGGAAGTCGAAATCGCAGCCTTCATCGGCCTGCAGCACGTGCTCGATATAGAGCTGGCGATAGCCCCCTTGGCTGGCGATGCGGTTCGACGCCGCCCGCGGGTCGCTCTCGGCGAGGCGCGACGCCAGCTCAGGCTCGTCGATCTCGAGGTTGAGCTTGCCGGCGTAGGCATCGAGCTCGATCCAGTCGCCGTTTCTTACCGCCGCCAGCGGCCCCCCCGCCGCGGCCTCCGGGGCCACGTGCAGTACCACCGTGCCATAGGCGGTGCCACTCATGCGCGCATCCGAGATGCGCACCATATCGGTCACGCCCTTGGCCAGCAGCTTCGCCGGCAGGCCCATGTTGCCGACCTCGGCCATGCCGTGATAGCCGCGCGGGCCGCAGTGCTTCATCACCAGCACGCTGGTCTCGTCGACCTCGAGCGCCGGATCGTTGATCCGCGCCTTGTAATCATCGAAGTCCTCGAAGACCACCGCGCGACCGCGATGACGCATAAGCTCAGGGCTCGCCGCCGACGGTTTCAGTACCGCCCCCTTGGGCGCCAGGTTGCCGCGCAGCACACACATGCCGCCGTCTTCGACCAGCGGATCGTCGAGGGCACGGATCACCTGGTCGTTATACAGCGGCGCGTCCTGGACGTTCTCCCACAGGGTCTTGCCGTTGATGGTCAGGGCGTCCTTGTGGGGCAGCCGGTCGGCTTCGCCGAGGCGCCGGAGCACCGCGGGCAACCCTCCGGCGTAGTAGAACTCCTCCATCAGAAAGCGCCCCGAAGGCTGCAGGTCGACGATGGTCGGCGTGCCACGACCGACGCGGTTCCAGTCATCGAGTTTGAGCTCGACCCCCATGCGCCCGGCGATGGCCTTCAGGTGAATGACCGCGTTGGTCGAGCCACCGATGGCGGCGTTGGTACGAATGGCGTTCTCGAAGGCCTTTTTGGTCAGCACCTTAGACAGCGTCAGATTCTCGTGGACCATGTCGACGATGCGGTTGCCCGACAGGTGAGCGAGCACATAGCGACGCGAATCGACCGCCGGAATCGCCGCGTTATGCGGCAGCGAGACGCCCAACGACTCCGCCATGCAGGCCATGGTCGACGCCGTGCCCATGGTGTTGCAGGTGCCCGCCGAGCGCGACATGCCGGCCTCGGCGGACATGAACTCGTGGATCGAGATCTCGCCGGCCTTGACCTGTTCGGAGAGCTTCCAGACCACGGTGCCGGAGCCAATGTCGCGGCCTTCGTGCTTGCCATTGAGCATCGGCCCACCGGTGACCACCAGGGTCGGCAGATCGCAACTCGCCGCGCCCATCAGCAAGGCCGGGGTGGTCTTGTCGCAGCCCACCAGCAACACCACCGCGTCCATCGGATTGCCGCGAATGGCCTCCTCGACGTCCATGCTGGCGAGGTTGCGGGTGAACATCGCCGTGGGGCGCAGGTTCGACTCGCCGTTGGAGAACACCGGGAACTCCACCGGATAGCCGCCGGCCTCCAGGATGCCCTTCTTTACGTGTTCGGCGAGCTTGCGAAAGTGCGCGTTGCAAGGCGTCAGCTCGGAGAAGGTGTTGCAGATGCCGATGATCGGCTTGCCCTCGAACTCATGATCCGGGATGCCCTGGTTCTTCATCCAGCTGCGGTACATGAAGCCGTTCTTGTCGGCACTGCCGAACCACTCGGCACTACGCAATTTCGTCGCGCCAGCGGCCTTCTGGCCACTGGCATGCGGCTCGTTGGATGCATCGTTGCGGTCGTCGTAAGACATGGCCCTGGGTCCTAAAAAGAAGAGTCCTGAGAATACGTCCTGGACCGTTGCGCGAGACGTCCTGAACTGTCCTGAACGATCGAGGAGCGATAGCGAGCGCCATCGGCGATGTCGCCGACATTACGACGACGGCCGGAGAAAGTACACACATACGAAAGTATATGTTGAACATATAGGCATCATGGGCAACATTAGCGCCACACCAACAGCACACATCCCACTACAACAAACAACCTCCATGACGGGAGACACACCATGTCACGACTCATCCCCGCGCTCCTGCTTGGCACAACGGCCACGCTGATGGCGGCCGGCAGTGTCCAGGCCGCCGACTACGAATGGACCTTCCAGGCCTCCGAGACCGCCGGCGAGCCGAGCTTCAAGGTCAAGCAGGAGTGGGCCAAGCGCATCGAGACCATGACCGACGGCCGCGTCGCCATCGAGGTGCTGCCGATCAACGCCGTGGTCGGGCCGACCGAGACCCTGCAGGCGGTCAGCGCCGGCATCCTCCAGGGCCACATGACCGACCCGAGCTACTTCTCGGGCCAGGACCCGGCCTTCGGCATGCTGGGCAACCTGGTCGGCGCCTGGAACAACCCCTACGACTTCCTCGAATTCATGAAGAACGCCGGCGGCGAAGACCTCTACAACGAGCTGGTCGAGCCCTACGGCGCTCACCTGATCGGTGCCGCCACCTTCCCGCTCGAATCGATCCCGTCGACGGTCGCGATCGAATCCCTCGACGACTTCCAGGGCCTCAAGATCCGCGCCCCCCAGGGCATGGTGTACAACATCTTCGAGCGCATCGGCGCGACGCCGGTCAACCTGCCCGGTTCCGAGGTCTACACCGGGCTTGAGAAAGGCGTGATCGACGCCGCCGACTCGACCGTGCTGTCGAACAACGACGCCCAGGGCCTGCACAGCTTCGCCCCCTACCCGCTCTACCCGGGCTTTCATTCCATGCCGATGATCGCGGTATCGATCAACAAGGACATCTGGGACGGACTGCCCGACGACCTCAAGACCACCCTGGAAACGTCCTTCGACGCCATGGCCTACGACCTGATCGCGCGGCTCAAGGCCCAGGACATCGAGACCCTGGCCCGCCTGCAGGAGGATCCGGAGGTTCACCCGTTCGACCTGCCCCAGGAAGAGCGCAAGAAGTTCCGCCAGGCCGCCGAGCAGGAATGGCAGGAGTGGGCCGGCCTGAACGAGATGACCCAGAAGATCTACGACTCCGCCACCGCCTTCCTGCGCGCCCGCGGACAGCTGTAAATCGAATGCCAAGCCCCGGCCCCGGGTATCGGGGCCGGTTTTCGTCCGTTCCCTGAATCGACGCCGCCAGCAGGCGGCGTGGAGCCACCATGACCTCGACACCCTCTGCTCCGCCCGGGGCACCCCCTGATCCCGTCAACACGCCCCCCCAAGCGCCGCCAAGCAAGGCCCCGGATCCGATTCGCAGCGGCTTCGACCGGATCGTCGTCGCCGCGGCACGCGGCGCGGCCTGGCTGGTGTTCATCGCCATGGCGATCAGCGTGTTCGAGGTCATCATGCGCTACGGCTTCGACTCGCCGACCTCC
>NZ_JBQXYF010000019.1:0-86172 GCF_052645355.1 Halomonas sp. V046 | reverse complement strand
CCATTTGAAATCAACCACCTGAACCACCAATCACCGCGGGCAACGTTTGCTCGTTGCCGGCAGCGGATGCGTACTTTACGGCTTCAGCGGCGCCCCCGCAAGGCCTTCCTGTAAAAAAATTTCAGGCACGTGACCGCGGGATATCACTAGGCAAGCGCATTGACCAGTCAAAGCCCCAGCGAACGCCACCCGTGAGTCTGACCGGTTACCCACACGCCGTCTTTGGCGACCTGTTGTGGACAACCCTCGTGTGCGCCCCTTCACTGCGGCTCGCACCGAGGACAGATGCTCGGCGATAGTCACTCGGGACACCGGAGTCACTTACCACAAGCCAAGACGACGCGGCGTGCCGCAGCTTTGCGACCGTCCAAGACCACTTCCGCGGTTTGCCAATGCCGTGAAACCTGGATCGCAGAGACAACGACGCCCGCGCAAAGGCGGGCGTCGTTGACGGACTCGAAGTATAGCCCAGGGTCAGGTCGTATGCCGCATCTTGCGCATCAAAGCCAACACAGGCCCCGAGGCAACATAAGTGCCAAACAGCAGCAGCAACATCACCGAAGGCTCAATGGATATCACCACGAAGCCCAGCACAATAGCCAACAGCACCACAAACGGCACCGGCCCCTTGAGATCTACGTCCTTGAAGCTGTAGTAGCGAATATTGCTGACCATCAATAGCCCAGCAGCACCTACCACCAGCAGCATCAACAACTTGAAGCCCACCGCAGTGGCATCGAAGCTATGGAAGGTCCACACGCTGGCCGCCACCAGGGCCGCCGCGGACGGGCTTGGCAACCCGATAAACCACTTCTTGTCGACGCTACCAATTTGTACGTTGAAGCGTGCCAAGCGCAGCGCCGCACAGGCTACATAGAGGAAAGCAACGACCCAACCGGTCTTGCCCAGGTCCTGGAGAATCCAGGTAAAGGCGACCAGGCTCGGAGCCATGCCGAAGGAGATCATGTCAGCCAGGCTATCGTACTCGGCACCGAACTCACTCTGTGTGTTGGTCATCCGGGCCACCCGCCCATCCAGACCATCCAGCACCATGGCGATGAAGATGGCTACTGAGGCCGCGGTAAAATCCCCATTCAGCGCGGCCACTACAGCAAAGAAGCCAGAGAACAGCGCCGATGTCGTAAACAGGTTGGGCAGCAGGTAGATCCCCCTTCGCCGCACCTTGCGACCATCCTCTTCCACAGCTTCCTCAACCACCTCGGACTCGCGCACGAAGGCACTGGCGAGATCCTCATCATGAGGCTCCGGGGATTGGTGATCGTGGTTGCTGGCATCCTTGTTCATGACATTCATCCGTAGCCACTGGGTAAGAGGGCACATTCTACACGACGTTGCGGCACTGGCTGCCACGCCCCGTTGGCCCTACCGATCTTCGCAGCTTGGAACAGGTGCCGTGGATTGCGCAAGCCACTACCCACACATCCCCGCGACGATCGAAGCGATGCCCAGGCCGATCACTCCACCGTGAAGCCGGTTAGCCACACGGGAGACGGCAAGGAGGAAGACTGCGGCACCCGGCAGAAAAAAGGGGCCTAGCCACGCGATGACCACGGAGCGCTAGCGCTGCCGAAAAGCCGCACACAAAAAAGGGCGCGGAATTCCGCGCCCCTGGTACTCGACAACGTGTCGGTCAGTTCTTGGACTTGTCGACCAGTTGGTTCGCAGCGATCCATGGCATCATGGCACGCAACTGCCCACCGACCTGCTCGATCGGGTGCTCGGCGTTGAGCCGACGGCGAGCGGTCATGGACGGATAATTGCTGTTGCCTTCGTTGATGAACATCTTGGCATATTCACCGGTCTGGATCCGCTTCAGCGCATTGCGCATGGCGGCGCGAGACTCATCGTTGATGACCTCGGGGCCGGTGACGTATTCGCCATACTCCGCATTATTGGAGATGGAGTAGTTCATGTTGGCGATGCCGCCCTCGTACATCAGGTCAACGATCAGCTTGAGCTCGTGCAGACACTCGAAGTACGCCATCTCGGGCGCATAACCGGCTTCGGTCAGCGTCTCGAAACCGGCCTTGACCAGCTCGACGGCGCCACCGCACAGCACCGCCTGCTCACCAAACAGGTCGGTCTCGGTCTCGTCCTTGAAGGTCGTCTCGATGATACCGCTACGCCCACCGCCGATGGCAGCGGCATAGGACAGCGACAGTTCCTTGGCCTGGCCGGAAGCATCCTGGTGGATGGCGATCAGGTCGGGGATACCACCACCACGGGTGAACTCAGAGCGTACGGTGTGGCCCGGCGCCTTGGGGGCGATCATCACCACGTCCAGATCCTTGCGCGGCTCGATCTGGTTGTAGTGGATGTTGAAGCCGTGAGCGAAGGCCAGTGTCGCGCCCTCTTTCAGGTTCGGCGCGATGTCATTCTCATAGATGGCCTTCTGATTTTCGTCAGGCGCCAGCAGCATGACCACATCGGCGCTCTTGCACGCCTCGGCGGTGGCAGCCACCTTCAAGCCGGCCGCTTCCGCCTTGGCCGCGGAGGAAGAGCCTTGGCGCAGAGCAACGGTAACGTCGACGCCGGATTCCTTGAGGTTATTTGCATGGGCATGACCCTGGGAGCCGTAGCCCACGATGGTGACCTGCTTGCCTTGAATCAGCTGAAGGTCGCAATCCTTATCGTAATAAACGCGCATGCTGTGCTCCTGAAGACGGGTGATGAGATGACGATATCGGTAATTTTCGTATGACGTTCAGCGTTGATGGCCACCCGCGCCGTCTTGTGCGGCGCTGGGCAGGCAGGTCGAGCGATGCTCGCCTACCGATGGGATCACCTTACGCCAGCACTAACTGTTGCGTAAAACGCTATATTTGCAATACTACATTTCACATCATGAAACGTTATCGCTGTCGCACAGGTGCCGCATGGATTTCCGACCACTCCGACAATTTCTGGTCCTTGCCGATACCCTCCACTTCGGCCGTGCCAGCGACACCTGCCACGTCAGCCCCTCGACGCTGAGCCGGACGATCCAGCAACTGGAAGAGCAAGTCGGCAGCGCCCTGTTCGACCGCGACAACCGTCACGTGGTGCTGACCCCCCAAGGACGACGGTTTCAGCAGTATGCCCGCGAGGCGTTGGAACAATGGGATCAACTGCGCTTGTCTCTGCAAAGCGAGGCCCAGCGCCTGACCGGCGAAATCAGCATCTACTGCTCGGTGACGGCAAGCTATAGCTTCCTGTATACCCTGCTCAGCGCGTTTCGCAGCCGCCACCCTGGCATCGAACTGAAGCTGCATACGGGCGACCCGGCCCGCGCCATTCAGCAGGTCCTGGCCGGCGACGAAGACATGGCGATCACCTCTCGCCCTCGCCATCTGCCCGACGGGCTGGCCTTCAAGTCACTGACCCGTTCGGCGCTGGTCTTCATCGCTCCCCACGCCGATCACGAGTGGATACCGTCCACGCCGCAGTCGCCAAGCAAGGAACAGTGGCGTGGTGTGCCGATGATCCTGTCCGAATCCGGGCTCTCTCGGGAGCTCGCCAACACCTGGTTCAAGGCGCTGGGGCTGGCCCCGACGATCTATGCCCAGGTGGCTGGCCACGAGGCAATCGTCAGCATGGTGGGTCTCGGCTTCGGCATCGGCGTGGTGCCTCGTATCGTGCTGGAGGCAAGCCCACTTGCGGAGCGAGTGCGCATCCTGTCGGTCAAGCCCGAGCTTCCTCACTACGACGTCGGCCTGTGCGCCCTGAATCGACGTCTGAAGAGCCCCTTGATCGATGCGCTGTGGCAGGAGGTCATCGAGCGCTGACCGCCTATGCCTCGGCCTGTGGCTCGACCGATCCTGAACGATCGCTCCCCGCAGTACGAAAGACGCCGCCCCAGGGGCGGCGTCGTCTGTCGTACTGCCTAGCGGTGCTGCAAAGCCAATTGCCTTGGCCTACAACGACAGCACCTTGTCACCACGAGCGATACCGGAGACACCGGTGCGGGCCACTTCGAGGACACCCACCGGCCCCATGGCCTGCAGGAAGGCATCGAGCTTCTCGGCATCTCCGGTGATCTGCACGGTATACAGGCTCGGGGTCACGTCGACGATCTGTGCACGGAAGATATCGACGGTCCGCTTGACCTCGTCCCGAGCAGCCCCCAGCGCCTTGACCTTGACCATCATCAGCTCGCGCTCGATGTGGTTACCTTCGGTCAGATCGACTAGCTTGACCACGTCGATCAGCTTGTTGAGGTGCTTGGTGATCTGCTCGATGACACGATCATCGCCCACGGTGGTGACCGTCAGTCGCGACAGGGTCGCATCGTCGGTCGGTGCAACGTTCAACGTCTCGATGTTGAAGTTACGCTGGGAGAACAGGCCCACCACACGCGACAGTGCACCCGGTTCGTTTTCCATCAGAATCGAGATGATATGGCGCATCAGGTCCGCTCCGTCTTGGAAAGCAGCATGTCACGCATGGAACCCAGGGGCACATGCATCGGATAGACGTGCTCGTGCGGATCCACGGCGACGTCGAGGAAGATCAACTCACTGGTATCGGCAAAGGTACGCTCCAGCGCCGCCTCCAGCTCCTCTCTCGTCTCCACCTTCAACGCGGTAAAGCCATACGCCTCGATCAGCTTCTGGAAGTCCGGCAGCGACTCCATGTAGGAATGGGCATGGCGGGCCTTGTAGTTCAGGTCCTGCCATTGGCGCACCATGCCAAGGGAGCCGTTGTTCAGGTTGATGATCTTGACCCCGCCACCGAACTGCTTACAGGTAGAGAGCTCCTGCATCATCATCTGAAAGCTGCCTTCCCCGGTGATGCACACCACTTCCTCGTCGGGGAAATTCTGCTTGATGCCCATGGCCGCCGGAAAGCCGAAGCCCATGGTGCCGAGGCCACCGGAGGTGATCAGGCGATTGGGCTTGTCGAACTTGTAGTACTGCGCCGCGAACATCTGGTGCTGGCCCACATCGGTGGTCACATAGGCCTCGCCGCGGGTGATCCGGCAGACACCCTCGATGACTTCCTGGGGCTTGAGCACCTCACCTTCCCGAGACGGCTCATACAGCTTGCCGGCACGCTCTTCGCGCCAGCCCTCGATGGAGTTCCACCATTCCGCCAGCGCATCGGGATTGGCGATCTCGTGCCCCTGGATCAGGCTGATCATCTCGTTGATCACGCTCGCCGCCGGCCCGACGATGGGGACATCGGCACGTACGGTCTTGGAAATCGAGCTCGGATCGATGTCGACGTGAATGATCTTGGCCGTGGGACAGAACTTCGAGGTGTTGTTGGTTACCCGATCATCGAAGCGAGCGCCGATGGCGATCACCAGGTCGGCGTGGTGCATCACCATGTTGGACTCGTAAGAGCCGTGCATGCCGAGCCATCCCAGGCACTGCTTATCGCTCTGAGGATAGGCGCCGATGCCCATCAGGGTCGTGGTGATCGGAAATCCAAGATGCTTGACCAGGTCGGTCAGCCCTTCGCTGGCCCGTCCCGTGACCACGCCACCACCGGTGTAAAACACCGGCCGCTTGGCCTTGAGCATCAGCTCCACGGCCTTCTTGATCTGCCCGGTATGACCGCGGGAAACCGGGTTGTACGACCGCATCTTGACCTTCTTAGGATAGATGTACTCGTAACGTTCGGTCGGGGCGGTCATATCCTTGGGGATGTCGACCAGGACCGGACCCGGGCGTCCCGTCGCGGCCAGATAGAAGGCCTTCTTCAAGACCTCGGGAATCTCGCTCGGGTGCCGGATCGAGAAGCTGTGCTTCACGATCGGACGAGTCACGCCAACGATGTCGGTCTCCTGAAAGGCGTCATCGCCAATCAGGTGGCTCATTACCTGGCCGCACAGCACGACCATCGGGATCGAGTCCATGTAAGCCGTGGCGATGCCGGTAACGGCATTGGTGGCACCGGGACCGGAGGTCACCAGCACGACACCGGGTTTACCGGCCGCCCGAGCGTAGCCGTCAGCGGCATGGGTCGCCGCCTGCTCATGGCGAACCAGAATGTGTTTTACCTTGTCCTGGCGAAACAGGGCGTCGTAGATGTGTAGTGCGGCGCCGCCCGGATAGCCGTAGATGTATTCCACGCCCTCATCCTGGAGGAAGCGGGCGATCATGTCCGCGCCTGAAAGCAATTCCACAGATGTCTCTCCCCTGGAGGTCTCGAGTGCGATTCGCGCCACCCAGCGCGAAGTCGAGTGCAGCGATATGCTGCTGCCGGCGCACCGGCACCTGATGCCAAACCCTGGCGTCCGTAGGCCCGGTTAGGGCCTGCACTCTCATCACGGCGGATCGCCGCGTCGGGGCGTTGGCCAGGCCGGACGGTTGGTCCGTACCTGGAAGTCCTTCGGCGAGTAAAGGTCATTCGACCTACCCTTCGCACGGCGTTAGGGGGTTACCCGTCGATGCCGCACCCATAGTCAGGAACCATCAAGATTCCAATAGCGCCCGGATACTGTCAACCGCGCAGCCCTCCGATTGCGACGACAACCCGTATCTTGTGCACCACCGGAGCGCCGACTGCGACCAATGTCTAAAGCCGAAACGTCGAGTTTTTCCGAGCATAATGCTGTAATAATCAAAGTGACACGATTCAGCTTCGCATCTTTCTCTCGTTATGCATGCACTGCACCCTGTGCAACGCCTTCGCAACACCGCTCCGGCCGTACTCACCGTGAGTGTTCGGGCAAAACGGCGTCGCCGTCTCACGCTTAGCTAACCCCTCGGGGGACTGTGCAACTGCTCTGCTACCCACCCGCTTCGACTCATATCGGCGCCAGGGCACGACGGATTCGATAAAGCCAGTTAAGTGAATCGTGTCACCTTCGTGGCCATCCAAGCTATCCAACCCACTGCCTCCACCGGAACCTGGCCCTGAGGGCCAATTTCACCCCACAACAACAGTGAGGACAGACCCCATGCAGCGCATCGTGCAATGGTCCATCACCGTGGCCCTGGCCGGCTTTCTGTTCGGCTTCGACACCGCGGTCATCTCCGGGGCCGACAAGCCCATTCAGGCCCTCTGGGGGCTCAGCGACCTGAGCCACGGCCTGCTGATCATGTCCATGGCCCTGTGGGGCACCGTGATCGGTGCCATCTTCGGCAACTGGCCGACCGACAGGTTCGGGCGCCGCGCCACCCTGATCATGATCGGAGTGCTTTATCTGGTGTCGGCGATCGGCTCAGCGCTGGTCACCGATCCTGGGCTATTCGCCTTCTTCCGCCTGATTGGTGGCATCGGCGTCGGCATCTCGTCGGTGGCCGCTCCGATCTACATCTCGGAAATCGCCCCGCCCAAGCATCGCGGTTTCCTGGTCGCCATGTACCAGTTCAACATCGTTTTCGGCATTCTGATGGCGTTCGTCTCGAACTACGTGATCGGTAGCCTGTTCAGCGAGACGGCATGGCGCTGGATGCTCGGCATCGAGGCCGTGCCGGCGTTGATCTACACCCTGATGATCACCCGAGTACCGAAAAGCCCGCGCTGGCTGATCCTCAAGCGCAACGACGTCGCCGAAGCCACGCGAGTGCTGCGCCTGATCAACCCCGCCGCCGACGTTAACGCCGAGATCGCCACCATGCGCGCGGCCGAGGACGAAGAGCGCAATGCCCACGCCCGCTTCTTCTCGCGGCGCTATCGTCTGCCTATCCTGTTGGCCTTTCTGATCGCCTTCTTCAACCAACTCTCGGGCATCAACTTCATCATCTACTACGCCCCCAGAGTGCTGGAAGCCGCCGAGCTCGGCAATCAGGCGGCGCTGCTGTCCACCGCCGGTATCGGCGTGGTCAACCTGGTGTTCACCATGATCGGCATGGCGCTGATCGACAAGCTGGGACGGCGCACGCTGCTGTTCATCGGCTCGGCTGGCTACCTGGTGTCGCTGGTGCTGATCTCACGCGCCTTCTTCAGCGCCACTCTCGGCGGGCTCGAGGTGCCGCTGCTGCTGGCCCTGTTCATCGCCGCCCACGCCATCAGCCAAGGCGCGGTGATCTGGGTCTTCATCTCTGAGGTCTTCCCCAATCACGTTCGTGCCCGCGGTCAGTCCTTCGGCAGCTCCATCCACTGGGTCTTCGCCGCCCTCATCACGCTGATCATGCCCTGGGTGCTCGGAACCTTCAGCGGCGGCCCGGTGTTTGCCTTCTTCGCCGTGATGATGCTACTGCAACTGGGGTTTGTGATGTTCCTGATGCCCGAGACCAAGAACGTCTCCCTCGAGCAGCTCCAGAAGCATCTGGTGGGTGACAATGTCAGTCTGCGTCGTGTCCGCCTGTCAGCCGCCCGGGCCAAAACCTGAGCCGATAGGCCCGACCAACCCGACCATAATCGTAGATGCAAAAAGCCCGCCTGGTGGGGAACCCGGCGGGCAAGGGGGGTCACAGGACGCAACCTAAACTGCAGTATAGCGGCTGACTCAGGATGCGCCCGGTCGGTCTTGAACTAATTGCCTGTCGCTTACCTGCAATAGTCGAAGGACTGACGGACGCTTCATCATCCATCCGTGTTACACCTACCCAGGCCAGGACCTGAACCCGGGCCAGGCGAGACTCTCCTACCGACCAAATACCAATTTGCCGTCGTCGGCATCCACCGCAATCACGTCGCCCGGGCTGAACTTGCCAGCCAGCAGGTCCTGCGCCAGCGGGTTCTCGATACGGCTCTGGATCGCCCGCTTCAACGGCCGCGCGCCGTACACCGGATCAAACCCCACTACCGCAAGCTGAGCCATGGCTTCATCGCTGACCTTGAGCCCCAGCTCATGCTCGGCCAAGCGACTGCGCAGGCGCTCGAGCTGGATCGCCGCGATGGCCTGGATCTGCTCTTGACCGAGGGAATGAAACACCACCACTTCGTCGATGCGGTTGATCAGCTCCGGGCGGAAGTGCGTGCCTACCACGTCCATCACGGCGGACTTCATGATCTCATAGTCTGCTTCGTCACCAGCAAAATGCTGGATGACATCGGAGCCCAGGTTCGAGGTCATCACGATCACGGTATTGCGAAAGTCCACCGTGCGACCCTGTCCATCGGTCAGGCGTCCGTCTTCCAACACCTGAAGCAGGATGTTGAACACGTCCGGGTGGGCCTTCTCCACTTCGTCGAGCAGCAGCACCGAATAGGGCTTGCGACGCACCGCCTCGGTCAGGTAACCGCCCTCCTCGTAGCCCACGTAGCCCGGAGGCGCACCGA
The DNA here is from genome assembly GCF_052645355.1 of Halomonas sp. V046. NCBI lineage: Bacteria > Pseudomonadati > Pseudomonadota > Gammaproteobacteria > Oceanospirillales > Halomonadaceae > Halomonas > Halomonas sp. V046. The sequence continues at coordinate 76,995 of NZ_JBQXYF010000019.1, read as the reverse complement.
TCAGGCGGGCCACGGAGTGCTTCTCCATGAACTCGGACATGTCGATCCGCACCATCGCCTCTTCGGTGTCGAACAGGAAATTCGCCAGCGACTTGCACAGCTCCGTCTTACCCACCCCGGTCGGGCCGAGAAACAGAAACGACCCATTCGGCCGGTTCGGATCGGCGAGTCCTGCCCGAGAGCGGCGTACCGCATTGGCAACGGCGGCCACGGCTTCGTGCTGACCGATGACGCGCTCATGCAGCGCCTCTTCCATCCGCAACAGCTTGTCGCGCTCTCCCTCGAGCATCTTGGCCACCGGAATACCGGTCCAGCGAGACACTACCTCGGCGATCTCTTCTTCGGTGACGTTGGAGCGCAGCAGGCGATGGCTGGAGGTGTCGGCTTCCTCATCGCCGCTTTCGGCGATCTTCTTTTCGAGCGCTGGAATCACCCCATACTGGATCTCCGACATGCGCCCAAGATCGCCCTGACGCCGGGCCTGTTCGAGATCGATCCGCGCCCTGTCGAGCTCATCCTTGAACTGCGCCGCGCCCTGGATACTGGCCTTTTCGGCTTTCCAGATCTCATCGAGATCGGCGTACTCTCGCTCAAGCTCCTGGATCTGGTCCTCCAGGTTGTCCAGACGCTTGCGCGAGGCGTCGTCGGTTTCCTTCTTGAGGTGCTCGCGCTCCATCTTGAGCTGGATCAGGCGCCGATCGAGACGATCCATCTCCTCGGGCTTGGAATCGAGCTCCATGCGAATCCGCGACGAAGCCTCGTCGATCAGGTCGATGGCCTTGTCCGGTAGCTGGCGATCGGTGATGTAGCGGGTCGAGAGCTTGGCCGCCGCGATGATCGCGCCGTCGGTGATATCGACGCCGTGATGCACCTCGTAGCGCTCCTTGAGCCCGCGCAGAATAGCCACGGTGTCCTCTTCGCTGGGCTCATCCACCACCACCTTCTGGAAGCGCCGCTCGAGCGCCGCATCCTTCTCGATGTACTTGCGATACTCGTCCAGGGTCGTGGCGCCAACACAGTGCAGCTCTCCTCGGGCCAGCGCCGGCTTGAGCATATTGCCCGCGTCCATCGCGCCCTCGGCCTTGCCGGCCCCAACCATGGTGTGCAACTCATCAATGAACAGGATCACCCGCCCTTCTTCCTGGGATAGCTCGTTGAGCACGGACTTCAAGCGCTCCTCGAACTCGCCGCGGAACTTGGCCCCGGCCAGCAGCGAGCCCATGTCCAACGACAGCACGCGCTTGTCCTTGAGCCCCTCCGGCACCTCGCCATTGATGATACGGCTGGCCAGCCCCTCGACGATGGCCGTCTTGCCGACACCGGGCTCGCCGATCAGCACCGGGTTGTTCTTGGTGCGCCGCTGCAGCACCTGAATGGTGCGGCGAATCTCGTCGTCACGACCAATGACCGGATCGAGCTTGCCGTCGGCGGCCCGCTGGGTCAGGTCGAGGGTGTACTTCTCGAGCGCCTCGCGGCTGTCCTCGGCGTTGGCGTCATCGACCTTCTGCCCACCGCGCACGCTGTCGACAGCGGTCTCCAGCAGCTTGCGGGTGAGGCCGGCCTGCTCGAGCGCCTTGGACACGGCGTGCTTCATGCCGATGGCAGCAAGCAGCACCAGTTCGCTGGCGATGAACTGATCGCCACGCTTCTGGGCCTCGGCATCGGTCAGGTTAAATAGCTTGATCAGGTCCCGCGACGGCTGCACCTCGCCGTCGAACTGACCGACCTTGGGCAGGTCATCGAGCTGACCGACCAGAGTGTCCCGCAGCCGGTTGGCATCGCCCCCGGCCTTCTGTACCAGCGCCTTGACGCCTGTATCACGGGTATCGAGCAGCGCCAGCAGCAGGTGCGCCGGCTCCAGCTGGTTGTTTCCGCGGCCCACGGCCAGCGACTGTGCATCCGCAACGGCGTGCTGCAGCTTGGCGGTAAACTTGTCGAATCGCATCGCATTCTCCTCGGGGGTAGCGATGCGATCGGACGCACCGCGCTGCCCTGTCAATGTATCTTGACAGTGATATGGCGGTGATCGGGAGAAGTTTCAAGGGGAGTGTCTCTTGAACGCCCAGGCGAGAGGTTTCGTCGAACAAGGCGTTCAAGGCACGGTATTGAGCACACAGCGGCGTTTACGGCATTCAGAGCGACAACAACGTCGCTCTTGTCTCGATGCCAACGACATCATCTACAACCAGCATCCATCCCCTCCTCCCGACTCTCACCGAGTGGCACCGACACTCATCAAGCAAGATCACGTCGGGGGCAGCTGCCCGGTAACATCCTTGTAGGCATAGCGACATATCTCTGTCATTGTCTCGGCGGCAGCATCGGCATCGTCATTCGCATGCCAGGCCGATGGCCAAGGCCCGATTGGGCGACAATCGTCCATTATCCGCAACGCGGGCTCCTGTCCGTGGCGAAGATGGTAGTTGGTCACCTGCAACCTCCTCTGGATACGCTGAGCGTCATAGTCGACGACGACCCCATCTCGGAATCGGTTTCCACTCAGATAGCGCTCCGACAAGGCGCCTTCGACGATCCGTGGATCGGCGGCCAGCGCGGCAGCACGAAGATAATGATCCTCCGCGGTAGGCCAGTCATCGCCATACCACGCCTGTGATGCAATCTCAGAGTGAGCCATCATCAGCAGGGGCAGTTGCTCAGGCTCCGGCGAATCACTCCACCATTCGATCACTCGCTGCGCGCTCAGTTGCTTAAGCTCGTAACGGTCTTGCAGCGAATAGTACTCGGTGCACTCGACCAGGCAATTTAGCGCGGCTTGCACATCTCCCGACAGAATAGCTTCGCGTTCCGCGGCCTCGCTCTTCGCTGTGGCGCGGTCGCGCCAGAAATCATCTATGGACTCGGAGACATAATAATACGGTACGATAACAACAGCGATTGCGAAGAATTCAACCGTACACCACCACGGACTGTTACGTTCCAGAATATTGCAGTCATCCGTGCACCCTTGCAGCGTAAGCGCCATCGTCACTACCACCAGGCCCCGTCGACATTTTCGCATCCTCTTGCGCATCCTTGACTCCCATCCATGGGTTCAGGTTTCGCTGCCTGCCGTCATTCGCTGTCCAATCACCTCGGCGATCCGGCCCAGTTGCCGGACCACCTTGGCACCGACGTCATCATCGCCGCCTGCACTCTGGCGGCGGCGGAATTCGGCGCAAACTGCCGACCAGCGCTCGCGCTCGGAAACACTCAGGGTGCCGCGTAGCTGCTTGAGCTTCAGCAAATTCTCTTCGGCACCCGAGGTCAGCAGTTGCGCCTCGCCAAGATAGTGGTCGTCGATCAGGGCTTCGATATCACCATCCGTCATCGCCGGTGAGAGCTTCTCGACCAACTTGCTCATGTTGCGGTAGCTGCCCTGGAGCAGAAACGGTGGCTCATCACGATAGGTATCGGCCTGAGCACTGGAGGCGATATAGGCCGCATTGACCGTCAACACGACATCCCGCAGACGCTGCATGCGCTGCATCAGGGCCACGATCTCATCGCGCTCGGCGGCGCTGTAATCCGCCGCCAGGTCGCTGATCGCCACTTCCTGGCCGGCGGCCATGTCCATGAAGCGATAGACATCGTCCATGCCCCGCGTCACCAGCGACGCCAGCAGCGGATGCGCGCTCAGGCTGTTTTCGATGTACGACTGGGCGAAGATCTCCTGCGTGCCGCTCAGCACGTCGCCCAGGTTATAGATATCGGCCCGGTTGGCGAGCATGTCCGGCACCCGGAACGCCTTGCCCTCCTCGGTGTAAGGGTTCCCGGCCATGACGATGCAAAAACGCTTGCCGCGCAGATTGTAGGTGCGAGGCGAGCCACGCCAGACGCCATCGATGGTGCGGGTGGCATCGCCCAGAGAAATGAATTTCTGCAGGAACTCAGGATCGGTATGCTGAATATCATCGAGATACAGCATCACGTTGTTGCCCATCTCCAGTGCCAGGTTGATTTTCTCTAGCTCGGCGCGAGCCGTGGCATTGGGTGCCTGCTCAGGGTCCAGCGACAGCACATCGCGCCCCAGACTCGGGCAGTTGATCTTCATGAAGATCAATCCCAGACGGTTGGCAACATACTCCATCAGCGTGGTCTTGCCGTAACCGGGTGGGGAGATCAGCATCAACAGGCCCATCAGGTCACTACGCCGCTCGGCGCCGAGTGCCCCTAGCTGCTTCGCCATGTTGTCGCCGATCAGCGGCAGGTAGCTTTGGCTGATCAGACGGTTGCGCACGAACGACGTCAGCGGCCGCGGGCGGAAATCCTCGACTCTCAAACGCTTGCGCTGGTCATCCAGCAGAGACTTGCGCAGCTGCTGCAGGCGGTCCCAACCTGGCTCCACCCTGGCTCGGTGATCGGCAAGACGGCGCTCGAAGTCATCCAGACGCAGGGTGATGGACTGGGCCTGAATCGAGGCATGCTCGCCGAGCAGGCCATCCACCACCACACTCAAGTCGCACTCATTGGTACGCCAGCACAGGTCGGCATGGCCGTCGATAATGGCGACGGCCTCATCCAGGTAGTGGCGCTCGATAACGCTGTCCCCGGCACTCTCAAGCCAGGCCTGCAGCCAGCGCCGCGTCGCCAGCCAGCGCGTGGCGGGACGGGCCGCCAGCGCACGTCGCATTTCCTCCAACAACGACGGTGCATCGCCGCGCCGCATCGCCTCCAGAAAAGCCTCGGCCAGGCGCATGGCGTAGCCGGTCACCGCTATCGACGTCTCAGCGGCGGCGAGTTGCTCGACGAGATAGCGCGCCGCACCGGGGATCACCCCTTCGGCATCGGCGTTCAGTTCGACTGCCAACGGCAGCTCGGCAAGGACAGGGCTTAACTCATCCACCAGGTCCTGTATCAGGCTGTCGCTCTGAAAAAGCTGACGCATGACCCCCGCGCTGACGCAGCGGGCCTTGAATCGGTCGACGTCGGGATCGGTGGTCTTCTGGGATATCCACAAGTGCAGCCCGAGCGCTCGCTCCAGCGGCGGAAATGCCAATAGTCCCGCCGCGCCGCGCGCCGGGGCAATGGCGGCAACGATCAAGGCCGCATCGTGATCATGAACGCCCTGCTCATAGCCTTCACGGTAGCGCGGCGCGGCGAACTGGCGAAGGGCCACTTCGAGCGCTGCTCCATCGCTGACATCGACCGGCATCTCGGCCTGCTGTAAAAAGCGGTAGGCGAGGTATTCTGCGCGGTAGACATCGGCAGACTCCGAGGGCACGCGCAGCGTCCACCACTCGGCGAGCTGGTCGAGCTCCGGATGATCGAAGGATTGGTAAAATTGGGTGCCGGTCACGTGCAGGCAAAGATGCTCGTCACGCGGCACCAGCGTCAGCTCGAACTCCTGGCGGTTGACCGTAAAACGATGGCGCGGACCGAGGCGGATCACCTGCCCGCCATCCTCGAACAGATCCGACTTGTCACGCATACCGCGCAGCGCCGCGTCCATCGCCGCCGCCAAGCGGGATTCCAGGTCATCGGCGTCAAGACCGGCGTCCATCGCACGCAGGCCCGCGATCATCTCACGCACCTTGTCGATCATCGGGTCCCCGGCGAGGAAGGCCTGCAGGCCTTCCTCACTATCATGACGCTCGGTGCGTCGGGGCAGACCGTCGATAATGCGGCTGGCCGCCTGCACCATGCTCGCGGCTCGAGCACGACGGGCTTGCTCCAACTGCTCGCGCTTGGCTTCGATCGCCTCTTGGGCAAGCTCACGCTGATCGAGGATCGTCGCGAGAAACTCACCCTGCTCACCAAACTCGGCTTCAAGCTCTTGCAACTGATCGAGCATCCGCGTCAGCAGGTCGGTGGCCTCGGCCGGCGACGAAACCGACGCCAGACCCGAGGCGAGACTCTGCTCGAACAGGCGCAGACGCGAGCCAAACCGCGCCCGCTGCTCTGCCACCGTCGACTCCTCGAGCCTGCGCTCGACGCCGGCTCGCTGCTGATTGAGCGAGGCGAAGACGGTCGCCAGGGTCTGATTGATCTGCACCTCCAGGTCGGCGTTATCGCCTCCCAGCGAAACGAGCATGGTCTGGACCATGTCCAGCCCCTCGGCGAGCTCTCGGTAGCCCGTCACGCACTCGGCCAGTGCCGTCCCGGTCTTGGCGCTGGCACTACGCTCCACCAGTTCGGCAAGACTGTCACGATAGCCGTTGAGGGCCTGCGGCGTGGCAAGAAAGGCCAGGGTCCGATCGACCAGGCTACGCTCTCGCTCCTCCACCGCCGCTTCGATCCCCTCGACTTCCTCGAGATCAACGTAGCGACGCTGGGCCAGGGTGCGGACTTCGCCGCGAAATTCTCGGATCGTCTTGAGGTGACGCAGAAAGGGCTCGGGATGGTGCCAACTATCCGGCGTCAGCCCGCGGATAATCTCGGCCAAGCGGCGCGAGCCTTGGGCTACCGCTGCCGCGGTCTGACGGCGAATCTCCTCGACCTTCTCGAACTCGTCGCCAACCTTCTCTGCGGTATCCCGCAGCTGGGTGATCTGCCCGGTCAGCAGTTGGGCGTCCAGGATTCCGTCAACGCCCGGTAGCGGCACTTCGTCGATCCAATAGAATTGATCGAGCAGCCTGTCGCAGCCCTTGACCAACTGTGTCAGATAGACATCGCTCGGCTGCAGGCCGCTGACCAGCCTCGTCAGGCTATTGAGCTCGGCGAGCCCCTTGACCAGCTCCGCGTTGCCAATGCGCCCCAGCAAGGTATCGTTAGTCGCCGCCTGCTGGGCGTGCAATACCTCGGACAGAAACGGCGTGGCCCAGATCTGCAGCGGATGCACCAGGGTCGGCTCGCGCTCGGCGCTGAACAGCACCAGGTGGCCATTATCGAACCGCGCCGCCCCGTGGCCGATCAATGGGGCATCGGTCTGCTTGCGCACCAGATTGTAGCGATACAACACGACTCGCCCGCTGTCCCTGGCATAAAACACATAGAGCATGTCTTCGCCATTGGGCGCGGCTACCGAACGCAGGAGACGCAGCGATTCCGCGGGCACGCTGAACGTCTTGCTTACGCCGCTACTCAAGAAATAGCCCGAGGCAAACATCAAGCCATGGGCATCGGGGAGCAGCGCGATACCGTCGGCCATGGCATCGCAGCGCTCGATCACTCGCGTGGCGCGGTGGAACACATAGTAGCGCTCGACCTTTTCGGCGAAGGGGCGAATTCTGATCAACAGCAGTTCGCCGAGATCGGCGTATTCGAAGCTCGCATCATCCAGCGACTGGGAGTCCGACTCCACGGCGTCGGTGAAGATCCCTTCGCCGCTGTCGGTGTTGTTCTCGATTTTGAAGGTGATAGCGCCGCCGAGGTTATCGACGAACAGCGTATCGGCAATATTGATATGCGGTGAGCGGCCTTGTACGTGATCGTCCCGTCCAACCTTGCGCCAGGAAAACCCGAAGCGCTCGGGCAGGGTCAAATCACGGTCGCCACGATTGTCGATGTAGCGGCTGACATCCCCCAAGGCATCCAACTCCCAGCGAAACACCCGGCGATCCTCAAGCTTTTCGCCGATCCGAAAGTCCATCAACAGCATGCCTTGCATGACCACCAGTTGCGATAAGGTGGCCTGGCTGTAGTACTGCTGTAATTCCTGGAAGTCCGCGCAGAAACGCGAATCCGTCAAAAAACTGTCGGCGAGCCCCACCTCGGTGACGCCGAAGGCGTCATCGCCATCTTCCACGTGGTAAAGGCGAAACACGTCTTCGACCTGCAGCGCCCGGCGTAGCCCGAGTTGCACGTGAAAGCCGAACAACAGGCGATCGCCGATACGCACGACGTCCCGGGCGACCGACTTCAGCTCGGTGCGCACCCTCCCACGTCCGAGCAGCGCCATCGAGGTCGCGCCGAACGCCTCTTCACGCAAATGATTCAAGGCCTGTGACAGACGTTCAAGCTCCTGGCCCTGCGCCTTGAGTCGACGGGCCAAAAGCGCATAGGAGGAGCCCTCTCCATGCAACTGAGCTTGAGCAGCAACTGAATCAGACATGACGTCAGGTTCCGGATAGTGGAGGTGCGAAGGACTAGCGCCAAGGCGATCGAGGGTGTCGACACGACGGCGGCCCGGTACTCGCCCGGCCGCCGTCAGTGCCAGCCACGCATCAATTCACATCGTGTGACCGGCTGGCCTTGGCCGGCGAGGCAGCACCCAGGGTGTTACTCGCCAGGCCCGCCATGATCGCTTGCAAGGCCGGTGCCTTTTCCATGACGCCCTGCACCCCCTTGCCGATACCGAGCCCCTTGGCGAAGGTGTCGAAAATGCCGCCGTCGCCGCCGATCAGCTCGAACTTGGCCCCCTTGAGCGCCTCGGCCATGACGCGCCCGTTTTCCTGCACGGAGACACGCTGCATCTCGATCCCGGCCAGAGTCTCCTTCTCGAGCAGTTCCAGGTTCATGCGGAACTGCTCGAACTCGCGGGCATCGCCTGACATCACATCGTAGGCCTTGAGCTTTTCGATCAGACCATTGGCCTCCGCCCGCGCCAGCGCTTCCCGTGCCGACGCCTTGGCTTGCCCCATTTTCTCCTCGCCCGACGCCTCGACATCGAGACGTTGTTCAAGCACTCGCACCTCGGCCAGCCCCGCCTCCTCGTCGGCCTTGGCCCTGACCGAGATCACCTCGGCCTCGACCAGCCCTTCAGCTCTCAGGGCCTTGGCCCGGCTTTCCTGTACCTGAGCCTCGGCCAGGCCATCCGCTGCGGCAAGGGCTTGCCGCCCACGGGCCTGCTTCTCATCGGCTTGAGCGCGCCGCTCGGCGGCATCGGACTCCGCCTGCGCCCTCACCAGCACCTCATCGGCTTCCAGCTTGGAGCGTTCGAATACCGCTTCGGCCAGGCGCAGCTCCTTTATCTTGATCTCATCGGCCTCGGCCTCGGCAGCGGTCACACAGGAGACCTTCAAGCGCTCGGCCGCGGCGCGGTTGCGCACGTCGTTGATATGCTCTTCCTCCTGAGCGACGTTGCGTTCTACCGAAATTCGCTCGCTGGTGATCACGGCGATTTCCTTGCGCTCGGCCTCAAGCGCCTTCTCCATGCCGATACGCTCGGTCTCCACGCTACGCTGCCGATTGACGTCTTCGAGCTCGCGGGCCTGGCGGATCCTGACCTCCTCGATTTGAACCGCCCGCTCACGGGCCTTCTCGGCCATCTCCACCTGACGACGCATGTTCTCGCTGGCCACGGCGAGTTCCTCGTCGGTCTTGATGCGCGCCGCCTCCGACTTGGCCCTCTCCTGCTCCTTGACCTGCTCGGTTTCGGCAACTTCTCGGGCACGGATGGTCTCGATCTCACGGGTCTGGCGCGCCTCGGCGTCCGCCTGGGAGCGATCGAGCTCTAGAGACGCCTCGCGCGCCGCGACATTCTTGCGCTTGATCTCAAGCTCCTGGTCGCGCTCGAGTCGATTGGTATCGACGTTGTGGGTGGCGGTGATCTCGGTGATCCGCCGGATGCCTTCGGAGTCGAGGATATTATTGGGATCCAGCGCCGACTTTGGGGTCTGCTCGAGGTAGTCGATGGCGACGTCTTCGAGGATATAGCCATTGAGGTCCTCTCCGATCGTCTGAATGATCATGTCGCGAAAATGCTGACGTTCCTCGAACAGTTGCATGAAGTTCAGCTTCTTACCGACGGTTTTCAGTGCCTCGCTGAACTTGGCATTGAAGAGTTCATTGACCGCATCTCTGTCCGACGCACGCCCAACACCCACCGATTTCGCCACCCGCAGGACGTCGCCTGCCGTTTCATTGACCCTCAAATAAAATGCCACTGAGATATCGGCACGCAAGTTATCCTTGCAGATCAATCCTTCATTACCCTGGCGATTAATCTCCAGGGTAATGACGGATATCTTCATGGTCTCCGACCGATGGATGACCGGAAGCACCATCGCGCCAGTGAAATAGACTTTCGGCGTCGACGACAAGTCATTGACGATCAAGGCCTGCCCCTGATCGATCTTGCGATAAAATGCCTTGATCAACAGTATCAAGCAGACGATGACGAGGAACACCACCCCCACCGCCATGACAACAGGAACCACCCATGTTAAATTCATCGCTCTCCCCTCTTCCCTGAAGTTGTCACCCTAAAATGAGCCGCTCCACCACTCCCATTCAGTGATTCACATCGACCCAGTAACTTTTATCGGCCTCGAGATACTCGACGAGCGTTACCCTCATCCCTCGCGACAAGGTGCCCGATGACCGGACGTTGATCGTCAGGTCTACGCCATCGCGGCTCACCCTCGCTCGCCCCCTGTGCGGTGTTGTGGAAAGCCCAGTCACGCGACCTTCGAGTCCCACCAGGCTAGGGTCTACCGGCTTGGCATAGAGCTTGCAAAACAGCGGCCTCAATACACGCGCCGCTACCACCGCGACGCCATACCCCAGTACCAGGGCGGCCACGGTAATCAGCGCATGAATACCGACCATCCAACCACCGTAAAACCCGATCACGAGAAGCAAATTTTCCGCAAAGTAGCACGCCAACCAGGAAAACAGTGACCACACTGTCACCGATACAGGAAGGGGGACACCCGACAAGCCTAGGGTTGCCAAAAGTCCGAAAAAGCTCCCAAAAATCTCACTATCAACCTCAACTCCATCGATGCCTTCGATACCATCCACATCAACAACACCGAGCAAAGACACCAACCAGTAGAGCACCGACACCGCCAGAAACGCGGTAAAAATCAGCGTAGGAAAACTTAAGCACAGAATAATAAAATCTGACAAGCCACCACCATGAATGCGGAGTTTTCAGGATTGTCTCTGCAAAATACACTAGAGCACTACACCGACCCTATCATTGAAAGCCGCCTTAAATCATGGCAAAGATCTCACAAAATCATCATTTTCAAACAACACGATGACAGGGACTCCCGGAGGATCACAATAGTCCGTAACATGGTAAAACATCGACTGTGAGTATCAAAAAATGAATGGGATAGAAGCTTTCGCCACTTTCAATACCCGAAAATTTCGCGAGAAAAATCTCTCGGCTTTCTGCGTCGATACAACCGGAGAGTTGATTCAGATCAATGTCGAAGAGTTTCCTGACGTACCGGTCTACCTCAGTAGCGATGAGGAGCAGTCGTTATTCTTTTATTACTTGTTCAACGAAGACGAGGTGGACCCTCGCCACCTCAACGAACTGAACGAACAATTGCTCCAACTCAGCATCAATATTCCGCTTTGCGCCATTGGCAAGATTCGCCATCGCTACGTCGTCTTCGCCGCCCTCTCCTTGGACGCTCAACCCGCGGCAGCGCCGGATGCCTTCCTCCAGCAGGCGGTAGCCGTTGCCGAATCGACGGTCGAACTGCTGTACACCTTCGAATCGTTTCTCGTCACCTCGAGCGATACCACCGGCTAACGCCGCTCTGCCTAAAGCGCGCGGCCAGCCGTATCTAACGACCACGCCGGGCACCTCGACACGCATTGAAGGAATCCAAAATGTCCAGCATCTTCAAGAAGTTGATCACCGCGCTTCGCGGCGGAGCGAACGATGTGGGGGAAAGCATCATCGATGCCCAGGCCACCCGTGTGCTCGAGCAAGAGTTGCGTGACTCGCAGCAAGAACTGCACCAGGCCAAGCAAGACCTCGCGTCCTTGATGGGTGAGGCAGCCCGGCTCGCACACCAGATCGAGGAGCAGGACGGCGAGATCGGAAGGCGCACCCAACAGGCCCGTCAGGCCCTGGCCGATCACCAGGACGCCCTGGCCCGGGAAGTGGCCCAGCGAATCCTGGACCACCAGAGGATTCGCGCCGACCACCTGGCCTCCAGAGAGGCGCTGGGCCTGCGCATCGATGCGCTGAAAGAGAGGATCGTGGAAGCCGAAAGGCAGCTTAGCGACTACCAGCGCGACCTGCGTGTGATCAAGACCAACGAGCGAGTACTGCGCGCCACGCAGAAGATCGATACCCGCCTTTTGAGCCAACACTCGTCCCTGGCCACGGCAAAGGAGACCCTCGCGCGACTTCAGGATCGTCAACAAAGCGAAGAGTATCGCCAAGCCGCCACCGTATCGCTTAACCAATCACTCAAGGGCGAGGACCTGGATGCGCGCCTCAAGCAGGCGGGTATCGACGACGGCAAGGATGCCATCGATGACCTGCTGGCAACGCTCGCTCCAGCGCAAGCGCCGAAGGCGCCCTCCTGAGGCCTTGCAGCGATGGCCACCGGCGCGGGTCTTGTGTCTCGCGAAAGGCGCCAAGGCACGGCGCCAGGGCCGGGGTTCGGCGTTGATCTCGTAACCTCACCGGCAGGCCCAGCGCCGATCCCTGGCCCTTGCACAGAGCCCCTTTCACAGAGCGGAGGATCCCCGCCATGACGCCTCAGCGCAGCCAGATCACACTGGCCATGCGACCGGTCACTCCGTCATCGCGACGATGGGAATAAAAACGAGACTCGCAGGCGGTGCAGAAGTGGCCGCCGCTGATGTGGGAGACCCCCAGGCGCTCTAGCCTAAGGCGCGCCAGCTTGTACAGGTCACCCATATGATGGCCGAGGCGATAGGGGCTTGGCTCGAAAGCACTGGCGGCCTCGGGATGCACGCCGCAAAAGGCCTCGCGCACCTCCGGTCCAACCTCGAACTGGGCATTGGAGATCGCCGGACCCAGCCAGGTGAGCAGCGACCCTGGCTCGACACCGAGGGACGCTACGGTGGCCTCCAGTACGCCACCGGCGAGGCTGCGCCAGCCGGCATGGGCGACGGCCACTCGCTCACCGGCCCGGTCGCAGAAGAACACCGGCAGACAGTCGGCGGTCATCACCACACAGGCGTAGTCACGCGTGGTGGCTATCGAGGCATCGGCCGTCGGCGTCGTGTCACTCCAGTGCTGTTGAACGCTGGCACCATGCACCTGATCGAGCCACAGCAACGGTCGATCATCGCCGACTTCCTTGACCAGCATGCGCCGGCACAGGTCGACGTGATCCTGGTTGTCCCCGACGTGGGCAGCCGGATTGAAGGCCGCGTAAGGCCCCTGGCTCGGCCCGGTCTCACGGGTCGTGACGAAAGCCCCGACCGAGGGCGGCGCCGGCCAATCCGGTTCGATTCTGGTCGGGCGCAGGTCGAGCGCATCGATCATCGCATCGTCTCCGCATCCTCGCGCAGGTAGTCCATCAGCATCAGCAGGTCATCGGGCAGCGGCGTCTGGAACCGCACGTTTTCGCCGCTCACCGGATGGACGAAAGCCAGCCGGCGCGCATGCAGCGCCTGACGCGGAAACTCGCGCAGAATCTCCTTGAGCGTATCAGACGCGCCCGGGGGCAACTTGAGCCGACCGCCATAGGTGGCATCGCCGATCAGCGGGAAACGCTGGTGGGCCATGTGGACGCGAATCTGGTGGGTACGACCGGTTTCCAGCTTGCAACGCACGTGGGAATGGGCGCGAAAACGCTCGATCACCCGGTAGTGGGTCACCGCCGGCTTGCCCGAGCCCGTCACCGCTTGACGCTTGCGGTCCTTGGGGTGGCGGCCGATCGGCGCGTCCACGGTGCCACCGGCCGTCATCTTGCCGACCACCACGGCATCGTAGATCCTCGATACCGTGCGCGCCTGCAGCTGTTCGACCAGATTGGCGTGGGCCACCAGGCTCTTGGCCACCACCATCAATCCACTGGTGTCTTTGTCCAGGCGGTGCACAATGCCGCCACGGGGTAGACTCGCGGCACCGGGAAAGTGGTGCAACAGTGCGTTGAGCAGGGTGCCATCCGGGTTGCCTGCCGCCGGATGCACGACCAGCCCTGGCGGCTTGTTGATCACCATTAGGTGATCGTCTTCGAACACCACCTCAAGCGGTATGTCCTGGGCCTCGAACCGGTTGTCATCCTCGATGACGGCATGGATCACCAGCGTCTCGCCGCCGTGGACCTTGTCCTTGGGTTTGGCGGAGTCACCATCTACCGTCAGGGCGCCATCCTTGATCCAGCCCTTAAGGCGTTCGCGGGAGTAATCGGCGAACAGCTCGGCCGCCGCCTGGTCGAGACGGTAACCCGCCATCTGGACGGGAATGCGCTGCTGGGCTTCAAGAGTCTGGGACATGGTGCGAAGAGGGACTCGGCTGGAAAATGGTGCCCTCGACACGAAACCTTGGCCCAGAGAGGACCGGTAGGACTGCGTTTCGCGACAAGGTGCTTTATAGTGGGCGGATCACGGCCGATTCTAGCACGGCCGACCCGGGTTGTTTGATACGAGGACCAAGATGCGCGTTTTCACTTCTCCCGCCGCTCGCCTGGGCGCCCTGGTGCTGATCGGCACCGTGCTGGGCGGCTGCGCCGGCAACGATGTCGAAGAAGATCGCTACGATGGTATCGCCGAGCGCCAGCTTTATGAACAGGGCCGTGAAGCCCTCGAAGACGGCAGCTATACCACCGCCAAGAACCGTCTCGAAGCGATCGACACGCGTTTCCCCTTCGGCGACTATGCCGAACAAGCCCAGCTCGAGCTGATCTACACCTATTACCAGACCGACGACTGGGAAAACGCTCGCGCCGCCGCCAGCCGCTTTATTCGGCTGCACCCGAACCACGCCCAGGTCGACTACGCCTATTACATGCGTGGCCTGGCCGCCTGGCAAGCCGGGCGCTTCAGTCTCGAGTCGCTCAAGGTCATCGACATCTCCGAGCGCGATCTCGGCGCCACCCGCGATGCCTATACCGACTTCAGCGACATGATCAATCGCTTCCCCAACAGCCAGTACGCGCCGGATGCTCAGCAGCGCGTCATCTACCTGCGCAACCTGCTGGCTCAGCACGAGCTCCACGTCGCCGATTTCTATCTACGCAAGAAAGCCTACCTGGCCGCCGTTCAGCGCGGACGCTGGGTGATCGAGAACTATCCTCAGGCAGAGAGCACCCGCGACGCCCTGGCCGTCATGGTCGAGGGTTACCTGGGCATGGGCCTGCGCGACCGCGCCAGCGACGTGCTTCAGGTGCTGATCGAGAATGATCCGGACAACGAGCGGTTGAACGGTCGCCGTTTCGAGCCCAAGTACGTCGATGATAGCCCGCTAAGCGCCTGAACGACGGTAGGACAGCCGGTGTCTTGAGCTTCCCGGCAGATCAATGACGACGAAGGGGCCGCCCATGGGCGGCCCCTTCTCTTTGCTGCCTGTTCTTTCTTCTCGTGATGCTCAGCAGTTCGTTTGGCGCACTGCGTTTCTGTTCACGCTCCAACACCTGGCGCTCCACCTTCCTTCCGCTGTCACCAGTCTGCGGTCACACTTTCGCGTCCAGCACAGAGCGTTGCCCGGCTTTTTCCTGGTTCTTTTCCGATCAGCCTGTCGACGCTTGGGACGGCGTGCCTTCGGGCTCCCGGCGCTTGAACTGCTTGGAGCGCTGCAGCCCCCAGTAGGCGAAGGCGAAGTAGATGATCGTGCACCAGATGGTGATGTCATAGAACAGCTCACGATTGACGTAGTACTGGTACAGGTCGGGGCTTTCGAACATCACCCGCCAGGCCAGCACCGCCGGCACACCCAGCCCGACGATCCCCCACATCACCTTGATCCCCTTGGACAGCAGTGTCTTGTCCTCCACACCCTCGCGGTACTTTTCCGCCGCCTTGCGCCGGTGATGCTCGACCACCCGCTCATGGAACGCTTGCTGTTCCTTTTCTTTCTCCGGATAGGTCTCGCAGGCCCCGGCCCTACGCGCCAGCACCACGTAGACCAGGATCGACACGAACCAGGTAGGCAGAAACAGATAGTAGAAGGGCATCACATCGAGGACATTGAGCCCGAAACCGAAGATCAGCGAGATGCCCCAGCTGGCGATCGCCGGGCGGTTATCGGCAAGGCCCTTGAAGTTGGCCCAGTACCGGGTCATGCCGAGCCGCGGGAATAGCTGATACTCGGCAAAGGCGATGCCGCCCACCGGCACCAGGATCAGGCCGGCGTAGGTCAGCAGCGGCAACATGCTGCGATAGACGAACGGAAAACAGCTCGCGCCCATCACCCCGAGGCCCACCAGCATGGTCACCTTCCAGCGCTTAACCTCGGGCATCAGTGCCTGGGCGGCCAGACCGGCGCGATACAGGTTCGA
Source organism: Halomonas sp. V046 (assembly GCF_052645355.1). Classification (NCBI taxonomy): domain Bacteria; kingdom Pseudomonadati; phylum Pseudomonadota; class Gammaproteobacteria; order Oceanospirillales; family Halomonadaceae; genus Halomonas; species Halomonas sp. V046. The sequence goes on along the minus strand of NZ_JBQXYF010000019.1, from coordinate 60,949 downwards.
ATTCGCCGTGGTCCAGCCGGCAACAATCACGATCACAAAGCCGGACATCCCCAGCGCATAAAAAGCGACGTCGCCCGGATCCACCACCAGGATACTGAGCTTCATGGTGGCCGCGGTGGCCGCCCCCATCAGACCCGCCGAGATCCAGGCCACGTAGTGGCCGAACATCATGCCGGTACTGGTGGCCAGGGCGTAGCGCTTCTTGCGGGCGTAGCGCAGCAGCGCCATGTCGATCAGGCCGAAGTGGGCGAAGGTATTGGCGGCCCAGGCAAAGCCGATGACCTCCCACAAGCCGATCCCCGGTTCGCCTTCGGCATTGATGCCGGTGAACACACTGGCACTGGCGATGGCAATGAAGTCCGAAAAACTCGTCAGGGTGGTAAAGCCGGTCACCGACTCAGACAGCGCAGGGATCAACACCATGCCACCGGCGGTGAACATCACCATCAGCCAGGGGGCACAGATACCGGCAAACTCGCTCAGTGCGTTGAAGCCGAAGGCGGCGACCAGCACCACGATAGCACCCACCGCAAAGGCGATGATGACGAAGGCCATGTCGGTGGGATAAGGCGCCACCTGGGGCGGCACATCGAACAAGACCCTCACCGCGGTGGCCGAAACCGTGATCATGGCCGCCGAGATGGCGGCAAAGATCACCACATTGGCGCCGTTGTAGAGCTTCGCCATGACGTTGCCGGCGATGCGCTCCAGATAGGCAAACAGGCTAAGCCGGGTACCGACGGCGATAGGTGCGGTGATCAGGGTGAAGCTCAGTATCGCCAGGGTGTTGCCGATGACCAGGCCGACCAGGATGTCCCAGATACCAGCGCCGAGGCCGACGAAGGTAGCGCCGATCACGAACTCGGTCGCCGCCACGTGCTCTGCGGCGTAGAGCCCGAGAAAGTGCTTGGCGCCGTGTTGCTTGTGGGGTGGAACCGGCAGCTGTTCGTCATCGACGCTGTCAAGAGATTGCTGCGGGTCAAAGCCGGATGTCGCCATGGGCGTCTCCTTGTGTGTCACTCGTCTCGCTTTCGGATGAACATCCAGCGTCTGGGCTCACCCGGTCTGCCGGCTTCCGTCGAGGAGCCGATCGTCACTACTGCTGAGCGAAACGCGCCTGCTCGGTCACCTTCTCGGTGACCCACTGGGCGTTCTCGATGGCTTCCTCGACGGTGATGTCTCCTGCCAGCGCCTTGGCGAAGCGGTTACCCACGGCCGTGCCAATGCCCTGGAAGGCGGGGATTGCCACGTACTGAACGCCGCGATAGGGCACCTCCTGTACCGTCGGGTCATCCGGGTCGGCGCTTTTCAACGATTCCAGGACCAGTTCACTGTAGGGCGCCGCCTCGCGATAACGTGGATTGTTGTAGAGCGATGCCCGGGTTCCCGGCGGCACCTGAGACCAGCCCTCTTGCTCGGCCACCAGCTCCTGATAGTCCCGGGAGGTCGCCCAGGCGACAAAGCGCTTGGCCGCATCGCTCTGGTCGGAACTGGTGGGGATCGCCAGCGCCCAGGCCCACAGCCAATTGCTGCGCTTGTCCAGGCCGTGGTCCGGCGCCAGCGCGAACCCCACGCGATCGGCCACCTCGGACGCCTCGGGATCGGTCACCGCGGAGGCCGCCACCGTGGCATCCACCCAGATACCGCATTTGCCCAGCTGGAACAGCGCAAGATTCTCGTTGTAGCCGTTGTCCTCTGGATTCGGGGGCCCGTACTCTCCCAGCAGGGTCAGATAGTGATCCAACGCATCGCGCCAGCCGTCGCCCTCGAGCTGCGGCTGCCACTGTTCATCGAACCAGCGCCCGCCGAAGGCGTTGGCCATGACGGTCAACAGCGCCATGTTCTCGCCCCAGCCCGGCTTGCCGCGCAGGCAGATGCCGTAGTGATAATCGGGGCTCGAGATCTTTGCCGCAGCCTGTTTCAGAAAATCCCAGCTTGGCGCCCTGGGCATGCTCAGGCCGGCGTCCTCGAACAGATCCGTGCGGTACATGGTGAAGGCGGACTCTGCATAGAAGGGGGCAGCGTAGAGGACGTCCTGGTAGGACAGCGCCTGGCGCACGGTAGGCAGCAGATCCTCGGGCTGGTAGTCACCCGGCATGTCGGTGATGGGGACAAGCCAGCCACGTTCGGCCCAGATGGGGGCTTCATAGGTGCCGATGGTGACGATATCGAAGCGCCCTCCGGAGGTTGCGATATCGGTGGTGACCTGCTGGCGAAGCGTGCTTTCATCCAACGTCACCCAGTTGAGCTGGATATCCGAATTCTTCGCCAGAAAGTCCTCGCCCAGTTCTCGCATGCGCAGCATGTCCCGGTTGTCCACCGTGGCGATGGTCAACTCCGTCGCCACGCCCTGCTGGGCAAATACCGCACTCCCCCCCAGCACCAGCATACTCGCGACTCTTACTCGAACGGACGTCATCATTCGCGCACCCTCGCACCGGCGTTAACGATTGCTATTCTAAAAAACCTTAGCAGCAACGCGCGAACTCGACACTGAATTTACAAGAGACAACCTCGGGGAATTTGCCTAATCTCCCTCATGGAAGGTCAATACAAAAAGCTTATTCACAAAACAATTAATTAGTAAAATAATAGAAAACCAGCATGCGCAAATATCTAAATAAAAGATATCTGACATAACAACACTCATACTAGGACGCGCAAAAGCGACGACATTTCTCACGCCAAATGTAGCTTACTTCCTCGCCATCTTTAAGGCGAAAACACTCACTACCAGCGACTAGAACCTCGATATTCTTCAGCGATCCGGCACTCTTCGACGTCAAAAAAAACTCGAAGAATGCCGACAACACATCTCCAGCACATCAGGAGGCTAGCCGTGATCATCGAAAAGCGATGTCAGGCTAGACGGCCCCAATGAACAGTGAGCATAAGCATCGTGAAGCACGCAAGAAAGGGAGCGCCAACATGGCACCACCCGCCGAGCCACATGGGCCCGACGGATGAAAGACTACCAGGAAAAGAGCAGGATCAAGGACAAGAGATAGCGTGGCGCTACTGCCCCGGCTGCCAGCCGTTGACGATGGGATAGCGACGGTCACGGCCGAAGCCGCGCTGGGTCACGCGAACGCCGACCGGCGCCTGGCGACGCTTGTACTCGCAGCGATCCACCAGCTTGACGATCTTGTAGACGTCCTCGGCGCTAAAGCCCGCCTCGATGATCGCCTCTGCGCTCATGTCTCCCTCGATGTAGCGCACCAGGATAGCGTCCAGGGTGTCATAGTCCGGCAGCGAATCGCTGTCCTGCTGGTCCGGCGCCAGCTCCGCCGATGGCGGCCGCTCGATGACCCGCTCGGGGATCACCACCGCCTCGGTGTTGCGCCAGCGCGCCAGGCGGTAGACCCAGGTCTTGTAGACGTCCTTGATGGCGTTATAGCCCCCGACCATGTCGCCGTAGAGGGTCGCATAGCCCACCGCCATCTCACTCTTGTTGCCGGTGGTCAGCACCATCAGGCCCTTCTTGTTGGACAAGGCCATCAGCAGTACGCCGCGACAGCGCGACTGCAGGTTTTCCTCGGTGGTGTCGCGCTCGGTCCCCTCGAAGCTCTCCGCCAGGGTCTCCATGAACGCCTCGACCATCGGCGCGATGGGCATGACGTCATAGCTGACCCCGAGCAGGCGCGCCTGCTCGGCGGCATCTTCTCGGGACATGTCCGCGGTGTAGTGATAGGGCATCATCACCGCATGGACACGTTGAGGGCCGAGGGCATCGACGGCGATGGCCAGCGACAACGCCGAGTCGATGCCGCCCGAGAGCCCGAGCACCACACCCTTGAAGCCACTCTTGTTGACGTAGTCGCGAAGACCGGTAACCAGCGCGCTGTAGAGGTCTTCCTCTGGCGTCACATCGAGATCGACCTCGCCTTCCCGCGGCACCCACTTGCCCTTCTCGTGGATGAAGTGCACCGGACTGAGCCAGATATCCCAGTGCGGTGACTGCACGGCGAGTTTGCCGTGGGCATCGACACAGCAGGACCCGCCGTCGAACACGAGTTCGTCCTGGCCACCGATCTGATTGACGTAGACGATCGGCAACGCCGCATCACGGGCTCGCTCCTCGAGCAGCACAAGCCGTTCGGCGGGCTTGTTCTGATGGTAAGGCGAGGCATTGAGCGTCACCAGCACATCGGCACCGGCGTCTCGGGCCTGGCGCACCGGGGTCTCCTGCCAGATATCCTCGCAGATCAGAACGCCGAGCTTGGCGCCCTTGTGCTCGACCACCAGTGGCTTACTGCCGGCGGTAAAGTAGCGCTGTTCATCGAATACCTGATAGTTCGGCAGCGCCTGCTTGGCGTACTCCGCGATCCATTCGCCGTTGTAGAGCACGCCGGCCATGTTGTAGAGCTTGCCTTCGCGGCGGCCGGGGTAGCCCACGATCACCATGACGTCCTTGACCGTCTTTGCGGCCATCCGTCCACGCGCCTCGCGCAGGCGCGTCTCCATGGACGAGCGCAGTAGCAGGTCTTCCGGCGGGTAGCCGGTCAAAAACAGTTCCGGCAGCACGACGACGTCGGCCCCGTGCTCGAGGAACGCCTCACGCACGGTTTCGATGGCCCGGTCGGCGTTACCGGGGATGTCGCCGACCAAAGGGTCGAGCTGCGCCATCACCAGAGTCAGGTCTTGCATGGGCGATGAAATCTCTCGAGAATCGGTAGGGATGACCCCTATTGTCCCGCAAGGGACGCCAAGTGGCAAAGGCCACCCCGTCTCCCTGGGGAGTAAGGATGAACCTCTTGATAATCCGTCTGATCATCTTCGCCGTGGTGTTCTTCGCCGGGCTCAAGATCTATCGCATCTATCGCGAGTGGAAGCTCGAGCAACAAGGCGATGACAACGGCACCCAACACGAGGGTGGCAAGATGGTCCGCTGCACCTGGTGCAAGGTGCACGTTCCCGAGCAGGATGCGCTGCGCGAACGCGGCGAATGGTTTTGCTCGAGCGATCACCGGGACAAGTTTCTGGCCGAGCACAGCGACGATACGCCCGACGACCCCAAGGCCTGATCATCGTCCCCGAGTGTGCCTAAACCGCAAGAGCACGGCGCGGGAAGGACTCATTGCTACAAGCATTTGTTAATATAGATCCCTGCTGGCGATCATTAGGCCTCTGCTGAACAGCGAGGTGTCAACCAGGCGCTGATGGGGCGTTGCCGGATCAGCGGGATGAGAGCCCTGATGAGAGCCCTACCGACAACCACCACCGGCGGTGCCTGAGTCTTTCGACCACACGTTGAGGGGACAAATCTATGAAGTGGGCGGACAGCAGCCGCAACCAGATGCACAAGAGCGCCGACGCTATCGGCAACCTGCTGGTAGAGGGCTTCCACTATCTTGGGCTCTTCGCCATCGGCGCGATCACCGCCTGGGCCTCGGTGACGGCCTTTCTCGACATGGTCAGCGCCGGGCACGCCAGCGTCGACAGCATCTTGCTGTTGTTCATCTATCTCGAGCTGGGGGCCATGGTTGGCATCTACTTCAAGACCAACCATCTCCCCATACGCTTTCTGCTTTACGTCGCCATCACCGGCCTGACGCGCTTCCTGATCGGCGACGTTTCCCAGCACAAACCACCCGATATCGGTCTCATCTACATCTGTGGCGGCATCTTCCTGCTGGCCCTGTCCATCCTGGCCGTGCGGTTCGCATCCCATCGCTTTCCGTCGACCAAGACGATCGACGCCTCCGGCGCGGAGGTCAAGGTCAACACCAGCGACCTGTAGCTCGACGGCGCGGGCTCGGTCGACGAGCCCGCGCATAAACACGACCAGTCCCAGTCGCCACCCGGCTAGGGCCCTGGGTCGCTGGAGGAGAAGCCGAGGGGCTCAGGACGGGGCTCGGTGAAGCGCTTCGAGAGACACGGCTACACGCCCTGAACCCGCCCCTCGAGCCGATAGGGCACCGGGTCCAGGATAGGGGGTCGACCGAGCAGTTCATCGACCAGCAAGTGCGTGGAGGCCGGCGCCAGTACCAGCCCGTTGCGATAGTGGCCGGCGTTGACGTGAAGGTTGTCCCACCCCGGCGCTCGGCCGATGAAGGGCACCCCATCCGGCGAGCCCGGCCGCAATCCGGCCCAGTGATGTTCGATGGCGCAGTCGGCCAGCGCCGGCACGATGGCCGTGGCACTTTGCCACAGCGACTCTCGCGCCTCGTTGTCCGTCGTCTTGTCGAAGCCCGCCTCTTCCAGGGTGGAGCCAGCCAGCACCCGCCCATCGCCACGGGGGATGACATAGCGTCCATCCATCAGCACCACGCGCTCGACGAGGCCCGGTGGCGCCTTGAACACCAACATCTGCCCCTTCACCGGGCGCACCGGCAACGCGATGCCGGCCTTGGCCAGCAGCTCGGCGCTCCAGGCGCCGGCGCAGACCACGAACTGGTCTCCCTCCAGCGTTCCGTGTGACGTCTCGAGCGACACGATTCGGCCGCCCCGGCGTTCGAAGCCGCGGACCTCGCACTGTTCACGTAGCTCGACGCCCGGCATGGCATCGAGGCACGCCCGTAATGCACGCAGCAGCCGCGGGTTGCGGATACTGCCAAGGGTCGGCATCCATAGTGCCTCCTCGACGCCGGGGCAGGCTTCGGGCTCCTTGGCATAGATCACCTCGGGGCCCACACGAGAGAGCGGCTTGCCGACGTCCCGCGCCCAGGCGAGAGCCGCGTCTTCGTCGCCGACGCGCAGGTACAATAACCCCTTCTGGCGGTACTCCGGATCGACACCGGTCTCCTCCAGCAGGCGAAAGGCCAGCTCCGGATAGGCCCCCTCAGACCACGCCGCCAGGCGCGAGATCGGACCGCTGTAACGCCACGGATACAGCGGCGAGACGATGCCGCCACCGGCCCAGGAGGCCTCGCGCCCACACTCCCCGCGCTCGATGACCGTCACGCGATGGCCGGCATCTGCCAGTTGCAGCGTCGTCATCAAGCCGATGACGCCGCCCCCCAATACGATGAAATCGCTCACACCCTGTCCCCAAGTCCGATACTGACCCGCTCCCTCGGCGACTAGCCTGATAGCCAGGCCACTGCAGGAGTCGATGACGATGGCAAGGAAGCCTTGCGTCTACCGCTGCGCCCGAGCTAAGTGCCTGGGCGCAACATTACTGGAACTGCTGACCGTCCTGGCGCTCTGCGCCGTGCTGGCCAGCGTGGCGGTGCCCGGCTATCGCCAGCTAGCCGCTAGACAGGATATCGCCGCCGAGCTCGCACGGCTAGGCGGCGCCCTGAGCCTGGCGCGAAGCGCGGCGATGGCCAGCCGTCGCCCGATCACCGTCTGCCCCAAGGGTGAGGGTACGCAGTGTGGAGCAGACTGGGCGGGGCCACTGGTGATCGTTGAAGCACGGGGCGATGACGGTTACCTGAGTGCCGATCGCCGAGTCCTGCGCTATTTCGCCGCCAGCCGCGTCGCCAGCGTCCACTTTCGCCAGGACGACAAGCCGGTGCGCTTTCTTCCCACCGGGCGAGCCAGCGGCCATAACGGTACCTTCGATATCTGTACCCGCCAAGGCCTCGCGGCCAGCCTGGTACTGAGCAACTTCGGCCGCGTGCGTCAGAGTGCCTCTGCACCCGCCTGTCGCTAGCGTCCGCTACGCAGGGCGATCGATCCATAATGTGCCACTGGCTCCTCCGGATGTCTCACCAGTGCTGCCGTTGATGCTGACGTTACCGCTCAGCGACAAGACCCCAGACGCCACCACACCACCATGAACGACGAAGGGATCTTTGAAGAGGTCGCCATTGATGGCGATCCCAGTAGCCCAGAGATCGCCGTCGACCTCTGCCGCGCCGGTGGGATTCAAGGTCAACTGGCCAGACACCAGAAATGACGTGGCGTAATGTCCCGCGGGGAGTGTCACCGCCAGGTTGCCATCGGCCACCACCAGCGCCACGCCTGGAAAATCTGCCAGATCATAGATCCCGGCAAATCCATACTTCGACGCACAGTAGAGTGAGCTTCCTTCTCGGTGGCATCCGCCCGGACCGAAGTCCGTTGCACTGAAGGCCGACAGCGCCTCGTCCACCCGTGCCGAAGGGCTCGTCGCCAGAGGCGAGTACTGGCACATCGCAATATCATTCGGCCCATAGTTCACCGACACACCGGCGGTCAGCGTGTCGCAACCCTCGGGCAGCTCGGGCAGACCAATATCTTCCCCGCCAGGCTCCTCAAGGCTTGCGACCAGCACGAAGTGGCGGGCCACGACTCGCTCTCCGTCGCCGACAAACCCCAGGATCAATTGGGCGGGATCGTCCTGATAGCGACAGTCGATATACCGATAGCCAACCCCCGCATCGGGAGAAACATCGACGCTGGGTGACCAGGCCGAGTCGTAGGCACCGTCAAGCGCCGCGGCCTCTATCACCCCGCAGTCGCGTTCGACGTCCGTCGCAAAGACCTCGGCAAGACGCTCCGCGCCGCCCCATTCGGCCGCCATCTGCGCCTGGGCCTGGGCGCGCAAGTTGCCCGCCAGGCGCTCATCGATCAACGATGACTCGAGCCCCGAGAGGACCATGACTGTGGCGATGACCAGCAGCGACAGCACCACCAGCAAAGCCGCTCCGCGCTCTCTTTCGGGCCCGCTCATGGAGTGCCCTCCTCTGTCATCAGCGCCACATCGCGATCCACCGCATACAGCACCAGTGCCGTCGTTTCTCCCGACAGGCGCAGCCGGATCCGATAGGTCCCGGCGGCCTCCTCGATGACGATGGGCTCGTCATCGCAGGCCAAACCGTCGACCAACGGCTCCCCCGAGCCAACGTCATGCAGGGTGCAGTCATCACTGCCCTCACTGGGTCTCAGCGCGAAGGTACCGGGGTCCGCTTCCCCCCGTCTCAGGGCCCCGATCACCACGTCCAGGGCATAGCTGATCACCGCCTGACGCTCGGTCATCACGGCCACGCGCGCGGCCGTGCGGCTGGCCTGCTCAAACAGGCTTCCAGCGGCGAGGATGACCAAAGTACCGATCAGCATGGCGATCATCATTTCGACCAGGGTAGTCCCCGCCTGGAAGCAGGCAACCCGAGGGCGAGGTATCGGCACGAGCCGATGCTCGGACCACCGCATCGTCTTCATCGCGGCCCTGCCGGCAAACGCAGACGGTAGTCGAAGGCGCTGGACTCACCGCCGAAGCGTGCCTCCAGCCAGCTCACCTGGATGACAAAGCCGCAGTCGGGCAATGCGGTCACCGGGTCACCGTGAAGCCCGGGCAACCATGGCACCCAACTCCCGTGCCAGTCGCTGGCATTGACCGCGGCCGCATCGGGGCAGGCGTGCTCCGAGTCCGAGGCCAACGCCGCCCACAGCCGCTCGCGAGCATCCTGGGCCGCCAGATCGGCGATACCCCGCTGGATGGCGGCATCGGCGCTCTGCAGGCTCTTGAGCTGCATCGCCGCCAGGCCAAGAAACCCCACCGCGAGCACCATCATCGCCACCAGCACCTCCACCAGAGTCTCGCCCGATTGACGCGCCTCGCCTCGCCTCATCGGACGCCCTCCGCCGCGCTGATCACCGTGATCTGGCCACTCGCTTCGACAACGATGTCGCGGCTCCCCACCCCGGCGAGGGAAACCGTCATCTGGCAAGGTGCGCCAAAGGAACACGCGTCGAGGCGGCCAAGCAGATCGAAGCTCAGCTCTCCTGCGGAAATCCGCACCACATCCCCTGGTGACGCGGCAAGGGACAGCAAGGAATAGCCGCCAGCGTCGCTGACCATCAGACGCCAGTAAGGGCGCGCAGGAGGGCCTTCGGCACGCAGGGAAACTGGTCCGCGTCGCGTGACCGCGGCGTTGCGCGCCAAGGTCAGCGCACCGACGACCTGATTGACGTCGGCGGCGAGTCTATTCTCGTCGAGCCACGCCCCGAGGTTCGGTATCGCCACGCTGGCCACAGCCGCCATCACGGCCAGGCTTACGAGCAGCTCGATCAGGCTGATGCCCCGCTGACGGTCGCCGCCGGACCGCCCGGCACTACCAGCAGTCACGGGGAGCCGTCGCACCGGTCTGGTTGGTCGACAGGGTCGCGCACGCCGGGCTGACCGCCGAGGCGGCGACCGCCTTGGCGGTCAGCTGGTAGTGCCCACCCTGCGCCGTCAGTTCCACGACGTAGTGGCCTTGCTCGGAAGGGCCTTCGACGTCGCTGCAGTGATCGTAATGGTGATTCTGGGTATAGCAACGCTCCAGCCGTGCGGCGGCATTGGCCAGGGCGGCGCGGCCATCGGCCACCCGCGCCGAGCGCACCTGGTCGGTGTAGAGGGGATAGGCCACCGACGCCAGAATGCCGAGGATGGCAACGCAAATCAGCAGCTCAATCAGCGTGAAGCCGGCACTGCGGCCGCCGCCGACCGCACCGCGGCCGCCAGGTCGTCGAAGAATGAGGCGCATGCTGCGCTCCTGATACGATGAGATGACACAATCAATAGCAGTATCACCGAGGACGGCGACACGGGGGGCGAGCCAGATCAAGAAGCCGGCAGGCGCTTGAGCGGCGAGCGCACTGGCGAAGGGATAACGAACCACAACGATGAGCCAGCAGAGCTCGCTCAAACAAGCTCAAACAAGATCACACGGCAAAGGCCCCGTGACTGGCGCTGACACCCCGGGGTCGAGCACGCCGGTCCCCTCGCCCCAAGGCCCCTTGCGCCGACCGAGAACGGTCATCCGCGCTAGAGATTGCGGTAGGCGACCCCACCCGCGATAGACGGATCCGCTGCAATAGACGGCCCCACAACGACGTCCGCCGCGAACGTATCGCGGCGGACAGGTAGTGCAGCAGCGCTGACGCCGGGGGCGTGCCTACCCCGGCCCCGCTTGTAACTTGGCACTGTTCACCCCTGGCTGCGCCTCATGCCAGGGCTCTCCCCTGGCTGAGCTCTCCCCTGGCTGAGCTCAATCGCTCGCGATGACCCGCTCGCGCAGCTCCTTGGGCATGGAGAAGGTGATGTTCTCCTCGCGCCCTGCCAGCTCCTCCGGCGACTGGGCGCCAAGCTCCTGCAGGCGCTGGATCACGCCCTTGACCAGCACATCGGGGGCGCTGGCGCCGGCGGTGACCCCGATAGCCGCGAGGCCCTCGAGCCAACTCGGATCGATCTGCTCGGCGTTATCGATCAAGTAGGCCGGCGTGCCGACCCGCTCAGACAGCTCACGCAGGCGGTTGGAGTTGGAGCTGTTGGGGCTGCCCACCACCAGCACCAGGTCACAGCCGTCGGCCAGTTCTCGGACCGCGTCCTGACGGTTCTGGGTGGCGTAGCAAATGTCGTCCTTGCGCGGCCCTTCGATCGCCGGGAAGGTCGCGCGCAAGGCGTCGATGACCTTGGCGGTATCATCCATGGAGAGGGTCGTCTGGGTGACGAAGGCGAGCTTGGACGGGTCCTTGACCGCAAGCCGTGCCACGTCGGCTTCATCCTCGACCAGGTAGATCTGGCCGCCATACGAGACGTCATAGCGGCCCATGGTGCCTTCCACCTCGGGATGGCCGGCGTGGCCGATCAACACGCACTCCTGGCCACGGCGCGCATAGCGCAGCACCTCGAGGTGGACCTTGGTCACCAATGGACAGGTCGCATCGAAGATGCGCAGACCGCGACGTTCGGCCTCCTCCTGCACCGCACGGGAGACCCCGTGGGCCGAGAAGATCACGATGACGTCATCCGGCACCTCGTGGAGTTCTTCGACGAAGATCGCGCCGCGCTCCCGCAGGGTATCCACCACGAAGCGGTTGTGGACCACCTCGTGGCGTACGTAGATCGGCGGCCCGAACACGTCGAGCGCGCGGTTGACGATCTCGATGGCGCGATCGACGCCCGCGCAGAAACCGCGCGGATTGGCCAGCTTGATGTGCATGCGTTGCCTTGCCTCGATGCCTCAAGGGCATCCTATCGTTGACGGCGAAGGGCACCGTGGCGCCCTTCTCGTTTCGGCCCGGGTGACGACGGTCTCGCTAACGACACCGCCTCAGTGGGTGGTGGCCGGTTTCACGCCCAGCACTTCCACCTCAAAGGTCAGGGTACGCCCGGCGAGCGGGTGATTGAAGTCCACCTCGACCATGTCATCCTCGATCTCGGTGATAACCCCCGGCAACTCACCGCCATTGGCATCGGCAAACGACATCACGGTGCCGATCTCCGGGGGTTCGCCGTCGAACACGTCGCGCTTCATGCGCTGGATGTTCTGCGGATTATGCTGGCCAAAGGCGTGCTCCGGGGTGATCTCGAAGGCGCCGTTATCGCCGTCGGTCAATCCCTGAAGCGGCTGCTCGAAGCCAGGGGGCAGGTTGCCGTCGCCGAGCTGGAACGTGGCCGGCGCCTTGTCCCTGGTGGAATCCACCACGGTGCCGTCTTCCAGCTTGAGGGTAAAGTGGAGGGTGATTTCCATGCCCTCGTCGATGCGATAATCGCTCATAGGTGTCTCCAACAGACAGGGCGCCATCGTGGCGCCCGCCAGGACAAAGGGGGCTGTCGGGCCGGTCAATATCACATGCCAGGACCACGCCGCTGATCGAGCCCCGGCGGCGCCAGGCGCCTTGCCGAGGCGCGTCAAGGGCGGCGGCTCAGCCTCGACGAGCGCGGCGGCGCTCACCGAATATCGACTCCCAGATCAGGCCAATGGCGCCGATGGTGATGCCGATATCGGCCACATTGAACGCCGGGTAGTACCAGCCGGCGGCGTGGAACGAAAGAAAATCAACGACATAACCGTGCACCAGGCGATCATATAGATTGCCCAGCGCCCCGCCGATGATCAACGCCAGGCACGCCGCCAGAAACTTCTCGTCGCGCTTCAACCGGCTCATCCATACCGTCAGGCCAATCGTGGCCCCCACCGCAATAGCGGCAAACAGCCAGCGCTGCCAGCCCGGATGACCGGCCAAGAAACTGAAGGCCGCCCCGGTGTTATGCAGCAGCGTGAAGTTGAAAAACGGCAGCACTTCGACCGGTGTCGCATAGGTCAATACCTGGCTCATCAGAGCCTTGGTGCCAAGATCCAACGCCACCCAGGCGATCGCCAGGATCCACCAGCGCAGCGGCTGATTCATTGGTTCTGCGTGTGTCGTCATGCTCGCCTCGGTCTGGGTATCAGGCATAGTGGCGCGTCTCTCCGGCACCTTCCGGCAGGTTGCTTACGCAGCGCGCGCACAGGTCGGGGTGCTCGGGCAGCGAGCCGACCTCGGGACGATGGTGCCAGCAGCGCTCGCACTTGGTGTTGTCGCTGACCGCCACGGCGACCTTGAGGCCCTCGACGTCGGTGTCCTCGGCAGCCGCTCCGTCGGCCAGCGGCACCAGGTGCACGTCACTGGTCAGCATCACGAAGCGCAGCTCATCGCCCAGGCGTGCCAACAGCTCCTGCAGTTCGGCATCGACGTACAGGGTGACCTCGGCCGCCAGGCTGCCCTTGATGGTCTTGGCGTTGCGTGCATCTTCCAGGCACTTGTTCACCGCCTGCTTGACGTTAAGCACGCGCTCCCAGAAGTCGCGCCCCATCTTGGCATCCGCGGACAACGCCCCGAGATTCGGATAGTACGTCTCAAGCAGCACACTGTGTCCGTCGCCCAACCCCTTCTCGCCGGGAATGTTCTCGAAGATCTCCTCGGCGGTGAACGACAGGATCGGCGCGACCCAGCGCACCAGCGCCTGGACCACATGATAAAGCGCGGTCTGACAGCTGCGCCGAGCCAGGGAATCGGCCTGGGTGGTGTACTGACGATCCTTGATCACGTCCAGGTAGAAGCCACCGAGCTCCCGGGCGCAGAAGCCGTGAACCTGCTGATAGACATCGAGGAAGCGATACTCCTCGTAGGCCTTCTCGATACGGCTCTGCAGCTGTGCAGCGCGGTCGACCACCCACTGATCCAGCGCCAGCATGTCATCGAACTCGACCAGGTCGCGGTTCGGCTCGAAGCCGTTGAGGTTGGCCAGCAGAAAACGCGAGGTATTACGGATGCGGCGATACACATCCGAGGTCCGCTTGAGGATCTCGTCGGACACCGCCATCTCACCGGAGTAGTCGGTGGAGGCGACCCACAGGCGCAGGATATCGGCGCCGAGCTTGTCCATCACGGCCTGCGGCGCCACCACATTGCCCAGCGACTTGGACTGTTTGCGGCCCTTCTCGTCGACGGTGAAGCCATGGGTCAGCAGCTGACGATACGGCGGATGACCGTCGATGGCGCAGCCGGTCAGCAGCGACGAATGGAACCAGCCGCGGTGCTGGTCCGAGCCCTCCAGGTACAGGTCGGCCCGCGGGCCACTCTGGTGGCCGTGGGGGTGTGAGCCGCGCAGCACGTGACGGTGGGTGGTGCCGGAGTCGAACCACACGTCCAGGGTGTCGCTGATCTTGTCGTAGTCGGCGGCCTCGTCACCCAACAGCTCGGCGGCGTCGAGGCGGAACCAGGCCTCGATGCCGCCGGCCTCGACGAGCTCGGCAACCGCGCCCACCAGCTCGACGGTACGCGGGTGCAGCTCACCGGTCTGCTTGTGCAGGAAGAACGGGATCGGCACGCCCCAGTTACGCTGGCGCGAGATGCACCAGTCCGGACGGTTGGCGATCATGCTGTGCAGGCGGGCCTTGCCCCAGGCCGGCGTGAACTGGGTCGCCTCGATGCCTTCCAGGGCGCTTTCGCGCAGGCTGCGACCGTCCTTGCCGGCCAGGTCCATGCCCACGAACCACTGCGGCGTGGCGCGATAGATCACCGGCGACTTGTGGCGCCAGCAGTGCATGTAGCTGTGCTCGATGGTCTTGTGGGCCATCAATGCCCCGGCGTCATGAAGCGCGGCGACGATCTTCGGATTGGCCTTCCAGATCATCTCACCGCCGAACAGGGGCAGGTCATCGACGTAGACGCCATCCCCCTTGACCACGCTGATGAAATCGCTGAAGTCCATGCCGTAGCGGCGGCACGACTCGAAGTCATCCACGCCGTGGACCGGCGCCGAGTGCACGATGCCGGTGCTGCCAACGTCGCTTTCGACGTACTCGGCCAGGTACATCGGCGCGAGACGCTCGTAAAGCGGGTGGCGGAAGTTGATCAACTCGAGGCGCTCGCCGCGAGTCGTGGCGATCACCTCGCCGTCGATACCGAAACGCTCAAGGCAGCTGTCGACCAGCTCCTCGGCCAGCAGCAGCAGGCGCTCGCCGGTGTCGACCAGGGCGTAGGTGAACTCGGGATGGACGTTGAGTGCCTGGTTGGCCGGGATGGTCCAGGGCGTGGTAGTCCAGATGACCACCGCGGCAGGCTTGGGCAGCGAGGCGAGATCAAAGGCCTCGGCAAGACGCGCCTCGTCGGCCACCGGGAAGGCGACGTCGATGGCATCGGACTTCTTGTCCGCGTACTCGACCTCGGCCTCGGCCAGGGCCGAGCCACAGTCGAAACACCAGTTGACCGGCTTCAGGCCCTTGAACACATAGCCGCCCTCGACCATATCGGCCAGCGCGCGGATTTCACCGGCTTCGTTGGCGAAGTCCATCGAGCGATAGGGGTTGTCCCAGTCGCCGATCACGCCCAGGCGCACGAAGCCTTCACGCTGCTCATTGACCTGCTCCTCGGCGTAGTCACGGCACAGTTCCCGAGCCTTGGCCGGCGCCAGGTGCTTACCGTGGGTCGTCTCGACCTTATGCTCGATAGGCAGGCCATGACAGTCCCACCCGGGCACATAGGGAGCATCGAACCCTGCCAGGCTCTTCGACTTGACGATGATGTCCTTGAGGATCTTGTTGAGCGCATGGCCGATGTGGATACTGCCGTTGGCATAGGGAGGTCCATCGTGAAGCACGAAGAGCTCGGCCCCCTGGCGCTGCTCACGCAGGCGATGATACAGATCCAGCTTCTGCCACTGCTCGACCCGTGCCGGCTCGCGCTTGGGCAGCATGCCGCGCATCGGAAAATCGGTTTCTGGCAGATTCAGAGTGTGCTTGTAGTCGCTCATAGTCCTGGGGTCAGCCGTCGTCGTGGTCGGCGGGGCGTCCCGCCGAGGAGTCATAATTCGCGGCGTCACGCGCCCGGGGCGCGGATGCCAGAGGAAAGGCGTCGTCGGCCGTGCCGGCAGTCGTCACGGCGGCCGGTGCCGCGGCGCAGCGGCCGGCATCGGCGAACAGTGCCCTAGCCTGGTCGATGTCGGCATAGATCTGCGTCTTCAGCGCATCGAAGCCATCGAAGGCGATCTCGCCGCGCAGCTTGGCGCAGGGCGTCACCGTCAGCAGACGACCATAAAGGTCGCCGTCGAAATCCAGCAGGTGCGCCTCGCACACCGGGCGCGGGCTGCCCACCGTGGGCCGCCAGCCGATATTGGCCACCGCCGGGTACTGGCGACCGTCGACGTCCACCATCACCGCAAACACGCCACGCAGCGCCAGCGGTCCCGGCAGCAGCGGCAGGTTGGCGGTGGGTACGCCGATGGTGCGCCCGCGCTGCTGATCCTTCACCACCCGGCCGCGCATCTGGAAAGGACGTCCGAGCAGTCGACGAACGGCCGCGAAATTGGCGCTGGCCAGCATGGTACGCACCCGGGTACTCGACACCCGCTCACCGTCGGTACGGAAAGTGCGGGTGTTCTCCACCGAGAAACCGCTGGCCTCGCCGGCGTCGGTCAGCAAGTGAAAGTCACCGCTACGATCGCAGCCGAAGCGAAAATCATCGCCCACGACCAGGTGACGCACCCCCAGCCCCTTCACCAGTACCCGGTCGATAAACTGCTGGGCCGTCAGGCGCCGCAATGCCTCGTTGAAGGGCAGGCACAGCACGCGATCAACGCCGGCCTGCGCCAACAGCGCCACCTTATCGCGCAGGCGCGTCAGCCTCGGTGGCGCCTGGTCGCCGGCGAAATACTCCCGAGGCTGGGGTTCGAACACCACCACGGTAATCGGCAAGCCAAACTCGACCGCCTTGTCATGACACTGCTCGAGGATCGCCCGATGGCCGCGATGAACCCCATCGAAGTTGCCGATGGTGGCCACCGAGCCACGGTGCCTCTCGCGCAGATTGTGCAAGCCTCGGATCACTTCCATGGATGTCGCCACGCCCAACGTAAAGGGTTTCGATTATAACGAACCATGATGGCCTTGACAGCCGCGCACCCCGACCACAAGTCCATCGCCATCACCGGCCACAAGACCGACGCCCTGCGCCATCGACTCACTAGCCCTTGAGTCGGAACTGCCTCACCCGCACGCCGGTCAGGCCCAGCCAGATGAAGTACACCGCGCCGCCCGCCGAGACCAGCGCCAGCATCCATAGCGCGCGATGCATCAGATCCCAGCCGAGCCACTCGTGCCACTCGGGCGCCAGGCCCCACAGCAGCGCCCCCATGGCCAGGCAGCCGCCCCCCAGTTGCAGCGCGAAACGCCCCCAACCAGGCTGAAACTTGAGCACCCCTTCGCGGCGCAGCAGCCAGGCGAGCAGCCCAGCATTGAGAAATGCCGACAGGGCGGTGGCCAGCGCCAGGCCCGCGTGAGCCAGCGGCCAGATCAAGATCAGGTTGAAGACCATGTTCGCGACCATGGCGAGAATGCCCACCTTGACCGGAGTCTTGGTGTCCTGACGGGCGAAGAACCCGGGCGCCAGCACCTTGATCAGCATGAACGCGACCAGGCCAAGGGCGTAGGCGCGCAGGCTCATGGCGGCCATGACGATATCGTTGTCGGTCATGGCACCGTAGTGAAACAACGTGATCAACAGCGGCTCGGCCAGCAGCGCCAGCGCCAGCGCCGCCGGCAACCCGAGCAGCAGCACCGCCCGCAGCGCCCAGTCGAGCATGGCGCTGAAATGCTCCCCGGACTGCTCGGCATGACGCTTGGACAGCGCCGGCAGAATCACCGTACCGATGGCCACGCCAAAGACCCCGAGCGGCAGCTCCACCAGGCGGTCTGAGTAGTACAGCCAGGACACGCTGCCCGCCGCCAGAAACGAGGCCAGGACGGTATCCAGCAGCAGATTGATCTGCGACACCGAGACCCCGAACAGCGCCGGCGTCATCAAGCGCAGAATCCGTCGCACCCCCTCATGGGCGAAGTTCGGCCAGGGCCTTGGCAGCAGCCCGAGCCGCGCCAGGAAGGGCACCTGGAACAACAGCTGCGCCGCACCGGCGATCAGCACGCCCCAGGCCAGCCCCATGGCCGGTTCGCTCATCAAGGGCGTCAGCAGCAGCGCCGCACCGATCAGCGACAGGTTAAGCAGCACCGGGGTAAAGGCCGGCACCGCGAAACGATTCCAGGTGTTGAGCACACTGCCGGCGAAGGCCGTCAGCGAGATCAACAGCAGGTACGGAAACGTCAGGCGCAGCAGGTCCGTGGTCAGCGCGAGCTTGTCCGGATCCCGCGCGAAGCCCGGCGCAAACAGCCACGCAAGCCACGGGGCCGCAACGATGGCTAGCGCGGTGATCAGCGCCAGCACCGCGGTCAAGCTGCCCGCCACGGCATTGAGCAGCTCACGCACCTCGGCCTTGGTGCGGGTGGTCGAGTATTCCGACAACACCGGCACGAAGGCCTGATTGAAGGCGCCCTCGGCAAACAGGCGGCGCATGAAATTAGGAATCTTGAACGCCACGAAGAAGGCGTCGGCTCCCGCGCCGGCCCCCAGCAAGGCCGCTATCACCACGTCCCGCACCAGGCCCAGCACCCGAGACAGCATGGTCATGCTGCTGACCACCAGGCCCGAGCGCATCAGGCCCCGGCGCGGCGACGTGGCTGGCACGGCGCCCACCGGAGTACCCTCGCCCTGGTCGAGCGCACCCTCGGCGGGCCGTTCTGACTGTTGCTGTCGACGCTCGTCGCTCACGTCACGCTTCCTTTGATGTCTCTGAAGACCACCGGGGTCTCGGGGCTGGCTCGGACGCCTGCCTCACCCCATGTCTGGCCGTTCCATGGTTCGTGGCATGGTTCGTGGCATGGTTCGTGGCATGGTTCGTGGCATGGTCCATCGCATGGTTCGTGGCATGGTCCATCACATAGCCCTTAGCATGACCCCTGTATAGCCGAATCCCCGACGGTCGCCTTGCGCCCAGGCGGGAGCGCCTCTCCAGGAAAACCTCAAGAACGAAAACCCCAGGCACAAAAAAACCGGCCGAAGCCGGTTTTTCGCCGATGCCGAGACGCCAAGGCGAGCTCGGGCACCGCAGGCGCCAGACCGGCTTACGCGGCCAAGGCCTTAATTCGCTTGTTCAGACGGCTCTTGAGGCGAGCGGCCTTCTTCTTGGACAGCACGTCCTTGTCGGCGATGCGATCGATGACCGGCTGGGCCGCACGGAATGCGTCCATTGCCTGGCCGTGGTCGCCGCCCTGGATAGCCTTGATGACGCGCTTGATGGAAGTACGAACCATGCTGCGCTGGCTCGCCTTCAGGACACGACGGTTTTCTGCCTGACGGGCGCGCTTGCGGGCTTGCTTGCTGTTAGCCACTGACTGTCTCCTTGGAGAAAGTTGTCGTCATCGCTGGGCGATGACTCGATGTCGTATTGATCCAACGGGAAAACAACCACTTCCCATCGGCTTGGCCATCTGGCCGATCACCTCGAATGCACTTCGAACAGTCGTCGAACGCACTGCAAAATGAGGCGATCGTTACGGGCCGTGTCTGAGAGGATGGCGCATACTATCACGCCAACCCCCGCCATGCCACATTTTCACCGACTTCGCCAGGGGCGGTGTCAGTGCTGAACATCACGCCTTCCGCCACCGGCAGCGCCGCCAGGCGACCCCGTGCTACAGCACCACCAGGTTGTCACGATGGATCAGCTCCGGCGCTTCCATATAGCCGAGCAGTTCGCTGATGCGCCGGCTCGGCTGGCCGAGGATCTTGCGCGCATCGTCGCTGCCGTAGTTGACCAACCCCTTGGCGATCCGCTCGCCTTGCTCATCGACACACAGCACCATGTCACCGCGCACGAAGCTGCCTTCGGCGCGGCGCACGCCGACCGGCAACAGGCTCGAGCCACTCCCGCGCAGCACACGCACCGCGCCGGCGTCCAGGGTCAGAGTTCCCCGCACTTGCAGTTGCCCGGCCAACCAGCGCTTGCGCGCCGCCATCGGTGCCTGGTCCGGCGTCAACAGGGTGCCGAGTCGCTCGCCCCTGATCAGTCGGCAAAGCACCTCGGGCTGACGTCCGCTGGCGATCACCGTGACCGCGCCGGAGCGCGCGGCAAGCCGCGCCGCCCGGACCTTGGTGGCCATGCCACCACGACCAAGGGCCCCGCCGCCGCCAGCCACCGCGGCAAGCCGTGGATCATCGGCACGCCCTTCGGCGATCAGGCTTGCCCGCGGGTCGTGACGCGGATCGGCATCGAACAGCCCCTCCTGGTCGGTGAGAATCACCAGGGCGTCGGCCTCGAGCAGGTTGGCGACCAGGGCCCCGAGGGTGTCGTTGTCACCGAAACGAATCTCGTCGGTGACGACGGTGTCGTTCTCGTTGACCACCGGCACCACCTTGACATCGACCAGGGTTCTGAGCGCCGAACGGGCATTCAGGTAACGCTTGCGGTTCGACAGGTCATCATGGGTCAGCAGCACCTGGGCGGTCAGCAGACCGTGACGACCGAAGTGGTTCTCGTAGGTCTCGGTCAAGACGTTCTGCCCCACCGCCGCCGCGGCCTGCAAGTGGTGCACCGAGGTCGGGCGAGTCGCCCAGCCCAGACGCACCATGCCGGCCGCCACGGCACCGGATGACACCAGCACCACCTCGACCCCCGCCTGGCGCAAGGCGGCGATCTGGTCGACCCAGCCCCCGATGGCCGCATCATCGAGCCCACGACCGTCATTGGTCAGCAGCGCGCTGCCGATCTTGACCACCACGCGCCGCGCCCCGGACAGGGCGTCGCGCCCCGGTACCTGCTCTACGCTGTGCATCCTTTCCTCGCCATCGCCACGCTGGGGCAGCCGCTTCGTGCCGCCGCCCCGACCACCCTCAGGGGGCGTATTCGACCTCGACGTCGTAATCGTCGTCATCGAAGTCATCGTCGTCGATATCGTCGCGATGACGCTTGCGACCGAGGCGTGCCTCGGTACGAGCCACCGCTTCGTCTTCCATGCGCCGGCGCATTTCCATCTCGCGCTCCATGGCTTCTTCATCCTCGTTCTCGAGGGTGCGCTGCTCGGTCAACCAGCGGTAGGCCGCCTGGACCAAGGCATCGGTGCCATGGTTGGAGATCGCCGAGATGCGAAACACCGGGCCCTCCCAGCCCAAGCGCCGGACGATCTCGTCCGCCACCGCCTCACGCTCTTCCTCAGGCAGCAGGTCGAGCTTGTTGAGCACCAGCCAGCGCGGACGCTCGGCCATGGTCGGTGAGAACTGTCCCAGCTCGCGCACGATGGCCGCGGCCGCCTCGACCGGATCAGACTCATCGAACGGCGCCACATCGACCACATGGAACAACAGCCGCGTCCGGGTCAGGTGCTTCAAGAACCGCAGCCCGAGGCCGGCACCATCGGACGCACCCTCGATCAGGCCGGGCACGTCGGCCATGACGAAGTGCTCGTGCATGCCGAGCTTCACCACGCCAAGGTTCGGCACCAGGGTGGTAAACGGATAGTTGGCGACCTTCGGCTTGGCCGCCGATACCGAGCGAATCAGCGTCGACTTACCGGCATTGGGCAAGCCCAGCAGGCCGACGTCGGCCATCACCTTCATTTCCAGGCGCAGGTTACGCCGCTCACCCTCGGTCCCCGGCGTGGTGCGACGCGGCGCACGGTTGGTAGAGGACTTGAAGTGGATATTGCCCAAGCCTCGACGGCCGCCCAGGGCCACCTGCACCACCTGACCGATTTCGGTGACGTCGGCGATGACCTCGAGGGTGTCCTCGTCGATCACCGTGGTCCCGACCGGCACCTTCACGTGCAGGTCATCACCGGCACGCCCGCTCATCTGGCGGCCGCGGCCGGGCTGCCCGTTCTGGGCCTTGTAGAAACGCTGGAACTTGAAATCGATCAGCGTATTGAGGGCGTCATCACCGATCAGGTAGACACTGCCCCCGTGACCGCCGTCGCCACCGTCCGGGCCACCCTTGGGCACGTACTTTTCGCGCCGGAAGCTCAGGCAACCGTTACCGCCATTGCCTGCCTCCGCGATGATCGAGGCTTCGTCGACGAACTGCATCTGTCATTCTCCTGGCGGATCCTGTCCACCATGATACAAGAAGGCCCCGCAGATAGCGGGGCCTTCTCTGGTCGCTCCGACACTGTCAGAGCCAAAACATCCGCTCCGGCCGGCGCGACCTTCTCAGCTCGGGCGGTCTCAGGCGGAGACGACGCTCACGAACTTGCGGTTCTTCGGACCCTTGGTCTCGAACTTGATCACGCCTTCGTTCAGTGCGAACAGGGTGTGATCCTTGCCGATGCCAACACCGGTGCCGGCGTGGAACTTGGTGCCACGCTGACGCACGATGATGTTGCCCGGGGTCGCTGCCTGGCCGCCATACAGCTTGACGCCAAGGCGTTTGCTTTCACTATCGCGACCGTTACGTGTGGAGCCGGCTGCCTTCTTATGAGCCATTGCAAAGTCCTCGCTCGTTAGGGGAATAATCCGCAACGCTGCTTGCCCGAGGGCAAGGCGTCTTTAGGCAGAAATTCCGGTGATTTTGACTTCGGTGAACCACTGACGGTGGCCCTGACGCTTCATGTGGTGCTTACGGCGACGGAACTTGATGATGGTCACCTTCTCGCCACGGCCGTGAGCCACGACTTCAGCAGAGACCTTGGCACCGGACACCAGCGGGGCGCCGACGGTGACGTCGTCGTCGTTACCGACCAGCAGAACTTCGTCGAACTCGACGCTTTCGCCGGTGGGAACTTCCAGCTTCTCGAGCTTGAGGGTCTGGCCTTCCTGAACGCGGTACTGCTTGCCGCCGCTCTTGATCACTGCGTACATGCTTTCTCTCCAGAAACTCATCGGGGTTGGCTCTTGATCGACCTGCTTCGAGTGGCGCCCCTTTTGGCAGCCATCTGACAGGGAGCATGGATGAGTGGGCCGCGGATTATAAACCAGTCTCGCCCGCATGCACAAGCCATGAAGCCGCGTCAACCAGGGTCCCCGCGCACACGGGCCTCACATGGCCGCATAAAGTCGGCCCTTGTGCGACTTGGCCGTCTTGACGCCCCCATGGGGGGCCCATAGCATGACCGGCAACCCAAGGCCCACGGCCCCATCTACCAGTCGAAGTCGCCTTCATGCCCGTCAACGCCACGCCATCACGCCCCGCTCCCTCGCCGATTCACGCCGTGGTCGCCGACGACTTCAGCGCCGTCAATCGCACCGTCCTCGACCAGCTCGCCTCGCGTATCCCCCTGGTCGAAACCATCGGCCAGTACATCATCGAAAGCGGCGGCAAACGGCTGCGCCCCCTGCTGGTACTCCTTTCGGCCCGAGCCCTGGACTATCGCGGCGACCAGCACATCGCGCTCGCCACCCTGATCGAGTTCATGCACACCTCGACCCTGCTGCACGACGACGTGGTCGATGAATCGCATATGCGTCGCGGCAAGGCCACCGCGAATGACGCCTGGGGCAACGCCCCCTCGGTGCTGGTCGGCGACTTCCTCTACTCGCGCTCGTTCCAGATGATGGTCGAGATCGGCTCCATGCGCATCATGGAGGTGCTGTCCAAGGCCACCTGCACCATCGCCGAAGGCGAAGTCCAACAGCTGACCAACGTCGGCAACCCCGACACCGACGAGGCGGCCTACTTCGACACCATCATGGGCAAGACCGCAATGCTGTTCGAGGCGGCCTCCCATAGCGGCGCGATCATCGCCGGCGCCAGCCCCGAGCAGGAACAGGCCCTGGCCGCCTACGGCCGTTACCTGGGCCTGGCCTTCCAGCTCATCGACGACCTGCTCGATTATCAGGGCGACGCCGAAGCCATGGGCAAGAACGTCGGCGACGATCTGGCCGAAGGCAAGCCCACCCTGCCCTTGATCCAGGCCATGGCCGTGGGCACGCCGGAGCAGACCAAGCTGGTCCGCCGCGCGATCCGCAAGGGCGGCCTCGATCACCTGGACGAAGTGCTCGCCATCGTCGACAGCACCGGCGCCCTGGATTACACCCGGGCCAAGGCCGAAGAGATGTCGGCCTTGGCCCTGAACGAGCTCAAGCACTTGCCGCCGTCGGAGTTTCGCGATGCCATGGCCCAACTCGCCCGCCTGGCCGTCGAGCGCAAGACCTAATATCCAAGAGCTGAGAGCCGAGAGCTAAGACATGGCGAGTGGCCAGCACTGCCGCTACGGCGACGCACCACCAGCCGTCGCAGGAATGGCGAAAGCAGGCGAGCCGGCAGAACGACACTGGCGAGCGCTCCGGGGCAGAGGCATGCGCCGGCGCCAGGACGGACATGTGCCAGAAAAGCCCGGTAAGCGAAGGACGAGACTGTAAAAAAATGCGCAACCAAGGCGCTGCAGGGTTGCAACGCACAGTGGGATCCGTATACTACGCAACCGTTGAGGCGCACACCTCAGCGAAGATCGGAGTATAGCTCAGCTTGGTAGAGCGCTGCCTTCGGGAGGCAGAGGTCGTAGGTTCGAATCCTGCTACTCCGACCACAGATTTCAAGACCGCCGCCCAGGCGTTGCCGGGCGGCGGTTTTTTTTGGCCACAAGCGCCACCTCTGCCACGTCGAGCCTACCCTCAGCCGCCCGACGGAGCGTCCAGCCTTGTCCCATGCCGGAGCACTCATCAGGGTGTTGCATCATCCAATGGATCGCGCCCACCGAGCCAGACCGCCATCAACGTCGACCGTCGATCCGCTGAAACGCCCCGAGGAGATACCCCGGGGGCTCACCTCGGCCAACCCGGTCATCCATCGACGGCTCGCTTGCCATGGCCCCCTCGGATTGGTCTCGGCGGCATCGATCAGGCCGGCATCTGATTGGCCTTGGCGTCTCGCGACCAGACCCGGTGACCGAGCAGCGCTTGGCGGAAGTCCGCGTAGACCCCATCGACCGAACCCCCGAGCACGATGCCCTCTTGCGGTGCCGAAATGCCCGCGGCATCGAGCAGGTGGCGGGCGTCGCCCAGGCCGGCGATTGGCTTCAAGTGCTTGAAGGCCTCCTGGAGATAGTAGCGCCCTTGGCCTGAACCACTCAGCGCCTCAACGCTCTCGGCTCCGCCTGCCACGACCACCGCATCCAGCGTGACAGAAGGCTGGCCGTTGAGCATCGCGTCAGGGGTCAGACTGGCCCCCTGGACGGTGTTCACCGGGGCCATCGACGGAGCAATGATCAAGCCCGCGGCGCCCTCCTGCTCAAGCTTGCTCTGCAGCGCCTCGACCTGATCACCATCGACACCATCCGCCACCAGGATAGCGACCTTGCGATAACGAATATCCGGCTGCTGGCGGTGCAGTAGACTCAACGCCGCGGAGGCAGCCAACGCCGACTTGCCGAGCTCCTCGTTCGGCGCCGGGGCTTGGTCTGGCGGTTCGATGCCGTGCTTCTCACCGACTCGGCGCGCCAGCCCCATGTCGATGTTGGGCAGGATCTCCTGGATGACCCGCTGGCGAATCCAGGGCCGCTCGACCTTGGACAGCTCGAAGGCATAAGCCGCGATGATATGCTCTTGCTCGACCTCACTCTGACTGTGCCAGAAGAGCCGCGCCTGGGAGTAATGGTCGCCGAACGACTCGCTACGGGCCCGAACCTTGTGGGCGTCGATGCGCTCGTTGTGGCTCTCGAAACCGCCGTTCTCCGGTGCCGGAGGCGTCTCACTGGGCCAGCCGCCATCGATGGAGTTGGGCTCGTAGGAGGCCTGTCCCTTGTTGATGGTCTGGCGATGCGGCGCATCCCGCTGGTGATTGTGAAAGGGACACACCGGCTGGTTGATCGGGATCTCGTGGAAGTTGGGTCCCCCCAGGCGCAACATCTGAGTATCCAGATAGGAGAACAGCCGGCCCTGCAGCAGCGGGTCATTGCTGAAGTCGATGCCGGGCACCACGTTGCCGGGGTTGAAGGCGACCTGCTCGGTTTCGGCAAAGTAGTTGTCGGGATTGCGATCGAGCACCATCTTGCCGATCGGAGTGACCGGCACCTGCTCTTCAGGGATCAGCTTGGTCGGATCCAGTATATCGAAGTCGAAGGCGTGCTCGTCTTCTTGCTCAACGACCTGGATGCCAAGCTCCCATTCCAGCGGATCGCCGTTTTCGATATCTGCCCACATCTCACGACGGTTGAAGTCGGGATCCCGCCCCCAGAGCTTCTGAGCCTCGTCCCAGATCAGCGAGTGGGTCCCCGCCAACGGCTTCCAGTGGAACTTGACGAAGCGAGCCTTGCCGTCACGATCGATCAACCGGAAGGTGTGCACGCCGAAGCCTTCCATATAGCGAAAATGGCGTGGAAAGGCGCGATCCGACATGGTCCACAGCACCATATGGGCGCTCTCGGGCATCAACGACACGAAGTCCCAGAAGGTATCGTGGGCCGACTGACCCTGCGGTATCTCGTTGTGGGGCTCGGGCTTCACGGCGTGCACCAGGTCCGGAAACTTCATCGCATCCTGAATGAAGAACACGGGCATGTTATTGCCGACCAGATCCCAGTTGCCCTCATCGGTGTAGAACTTGACGGCGAACCCGCGCACGTCGCGCACGGTGTCGTTCGAGCCACGGGCGCCCTGCACGGTAGAGAAGCGCACGAAGACCGGTGTTTTCTGGGCCGCATCCTTGAACAGCCCCGCCTTGGAATAGCGTGCGGCCGACGAATAGGGCTGAAAGTGGCCATGCGCCGCCGCCCCCCGAGCATGAACGATGCGCTCGGGTATCCGTTCATGATCGAAGTGGTTCATCTTTTCGCGAAAGACGAAGTCTTCCATCAGGGTGGGGCCACGCTCCCCCGCCTTGAGCGAATTGTGGTTATCGGCGATGCGGGTACCCTGATTGGTACGCAGGTCATGGCGTTCGGCATCGCTTCGGTAGGTCGCCAGGCGATCGGACTTACGCTCGCCATCGTTGCGATGCTCGGTGTCCTGGGCAGGGCCACGGTTGGATTCGGTGTGAGGATTATTGGCCATGAACAAACACTCCTTTGCTCGTGGAGAGCGGGGCTTCTTGCCGATCTGTCAAAAAAGCCCACGCTGTCTCGTTAGCATAGATGTCTTGTACAACTTCCCCGTTATAGGGAATTCGCCACTACGCCACAAACCCTCCCTCGCCCATTTCCGCTCGACAGTAGAAAATATATTGTTAAATATCAACTTTTTACATAACAAGCACACCCTCACCAAACTTCGATCTTTACACACCATACCCACCCATTACATTTTCTCACCGCCACCCGTCGCCGAGGAGATTCCCACGAGCCTCCCGCCGCCTTGGGCGACTCAGGACCGTGGCGTTCAGCTTCGGCGCATGGGTCAAAGGCCAGGGGCCCACCACGCAGATGCCCCCTTGGCCTCGCGACCAGGGGGCGTCTTCTCCACGGACACGCGGCCAAGCCAGCAAGCGTCAGCGAGATCGAAAACCGAACGATCTCGCCGAGTCCCTTCAGCCAAATAGCGACAGCAGCGCCAGCGACAGCGCCGGCACGTAGGTGATCACCAGCAGCGACAGGATCATCGCGATCACGAAGGGAACGATGCCGCGAATCACGGTCTCGAGCGATGTATTGCCTATTCGCGCCGCCACGAACAGATTGATGCCGAGTGGCGGTGTGATGAAGCCGATGGCCAGGTTGACCACCATGATGATGCCGAAGTGCACCGGATCGATGCCGATCTGGATCGCCACCGGATAGAGAATCGGCGACAGCACCAGAATCGCCGGCGTCGTGTCCATCACGCAGCCAACGATCAGCAACAGCACCAGGATGAGCAATAAAAGCAGCACCGGGCTACCCGACACCTGCAGCATGGCATTGGCGATGGCCACCGGAATCTGCTCGATGGTCAGTATCCGGGCGAAGGTCGAGGCGCAGCCCAGGATCACCATCACCGTCCCCGTCGTCGCGCAGGAGGCGGCCACCGTCTTGAAGATGTCTCGGGGAGACAGCTCGCGATGGATGAAGACTCCACAGACGAAGGCATAGACGGCCGCCACCGCGGCGGCCTCGGTGGGGGTAAATATCCCCGCATAGATGCCCCCGAGGATGATCACGGGGTTGAGCAGCGCCCACTTGGCTTCCCAGACCAGGCAGAGGGTCTGGCGCATGTCGAAAGGCGTCTCGTCCCCCTTCCATCCCATTTTCTTCGAGTAGAAGTACGAGTAGAGAATCAGCACCAGGCCGATCATCAGACCCGGCAACACTCCCCCGAGGAACATGTTGGAGATCGAGGTGCCGGTGGACACGCCGTAGAGCACCATGGGAATCGACGGCGGGATGATGACACCGATGCTGCCGGCGGCGGCGACCAGCGCCAGCACGAAGGACTTGGAGTAGCCTGCCTGAAGCATCGTCGGCACCACCATGGAGCCGACCGCCGCCACCGTCGCCGGGCCCGAGCCCGAGACCGCGGCGAAGAACATGCACACCACCACGGTAACGATGGCCAGGCCCCCGGTGAAGCGACCGAAGAACGCCGAGGCCACCGACAGGATTCGCCGCGACACGCCGCCGGCCCCCATCAGATCGCCGGCGAGGATAAACAGCGGAATCGCCATGATCGGGAAGCTATCCGTCGCCGACACCAGGGTCTGGGCGACGTACAGCTCGGACAGGGTACCGAAGCTCAGGATCGTGATCACACAGGCGAGGCCGATCGCGATGCCGACCGGTACATTGAGAATCAATAGAACGACAAGGCCAGCAAAGAGCACCGTAGCGGTCATCTCACACTTCCTCTTCGACGGCGGCTTGTGGATGCTTCAGTCGCCAGGTAATGGTTTGCACCTGGCGCAGCGTGGTCAGGGCAAAGCCGACGAAAGGCGCGGCGTAGACGATCCACAGCGGCACACTCAGCGCCGGCGAGCGCTGGCCTAGCATCATCTGTCGCCCGATCACCTCCCAGGAGGTCCACACCACGTAAAGCGCAAAGGCCAGAAACAGCACGTCACCCAGGATCACCACCCACCGGCGCGCCGCCCGCGGGAACAGCTTCAGTCCGGCGTCGATCTTGATATGGCGCATCTGCCGGGCACCGTAGCTGATGCCGAGATAGATCAACCAGATAAACAGATAGCGAGCGAGCTCTTCTGACCAGGACAGCGAGGCCCCCATGACGTAGCGCATGAACACCTGCACCGCAAGAATGCCCGCCATCAACATCATCAATGCCACACACACCGAAATTTCGGCGTACTCATCGAGCCAATTCACGACTTTCATCCGCTCTCCTCCTGTTCCCTGGGCGCGGTCTTGGCCGATTCCTCCAGCCAAAAAGATGGGACGCCCCCGCTATGCCATAAGGGGCGCACCGTGGGTCTTGTCTTGGTGCAAAGACGCCGCGCCTTACTCGTCGAGAAGCTGGTCGAGGTAGTCAGGGTGCTCCATCTTCGACTTCACCAGGTCGTAGATATCGGCATCGCGAATCGCCTGCTGCCAGGGCTGTTTCTGCGCCGGCGTAATCTCGGTAACGACGACGCCCAGGTCGACGAACTTGGCCAGAATGTCACCCTCGACCTCCTGGGAGCGCTGGCGCTGGAAGTCCGTGGTTTGATCGATAGCCGCTTCGATGACCTGCTGCTGCTCTGCACTGAGCGACTCGTACCGGTCGAGGTTCATGAACACGACGTACGGCGTGTAGACATGCTGCGTCAGCGACACATGGTCCTGAACTTCCTGGAAGCGGTTGCTGTCGATGATGCCCAGCGGGTTCTCCTGAGCATCCACGGTGCCCTGCTGAAGCGCGGTAAACAGCTCCGTAAAGGCCATCGGTGTCGGATTGGCACCGAAGGCCCGCCAGGCCGCCAAATGCACCTCGTTCTCCATGGTGCGCACCTTCATGCCTTCCAGGTCAGACGGCGCGACGACCGCCTTGCCACTATCGGTAAAATTGCGAAAGCCGTTTTCCCAGAACCCGAGCCCCTTGAGGCCCTTGCTCTCGAGCGACGCAAGGATGTTCTGCCCGATCTCGCCGTCGAGCGCTGCGTAGGTCGCCTCGGGCGACAGGAACAGGAAGGGAGAATCGAACAGGTACAGGTCCGGAAACAGATTCGCCATCGGGCTGGTGGAAGACACACCGATATCGATATCACCGAAGATGGTGCTTTCGGTCACCACCCGGTCGTCGCCGAGCTGGTTGTCCGGAAACAGGTTGATCTCGATCTCGCCGTCGGTGCCTTCCTCCACCAGACGCTTGAACTCGACTCCCGCCTCCTTGGCCGAGACCGACGTGACGTTGGACATGCGCAGGGTATCGGCCTGGACCGCAACGGGTACCAGGGATAGGGTTGCGGCGGCGATCGCGACGCTGCATGCCGATAGCTTGAGCCGCGCGCTCCGGAACCCGGTGCTGGTACGCTGCGCCGGTGGGCGCGGCGAGAGCTGACGTGTAACGCAGGACGCGGGGCTAACCAAGAACTGAGCCATGGTGTGTTCCTTGTTGGTATTGTGGGTTGCCAGAGTCTGGCGGCGTGACTCGTCTCCACCGCAAGGGCTCGGCGGTGGTGACCTGGCGGCACTACAGCCGCCGATTCAGCGTGGGGTGTTCACTGGCCACATGACCGCCTCACCACGCGCAAAGCGCACGGCTTCTTCGGCGACCTTGCGCTTGAGCTCTTGGGCGGCGTCTTCTGAGTACCAGGCCATGTGAGGCGTGATCAGGCAGTTGTGTTGCGCCCACAAGGGGCTATCGGGTGTCAGCGGTTCGTGCTCGGTGGTATCGAGCCCGGCCCCGGCGATGTGGCCCCTGGCCAGGGCCTCGGCCAGCGCCGCTTCATCGATGATGCCGCCGCGGGAGGTGTTCACCAGATAGGCGCCGGGGCGCATGCTCTCAATGGCTGCGGCATCGACAAGGTGATGGGTGTCATCGTTTAACGGGCAAAACAGCGCGATGATATCGGCCTGGCGAAACAGCGCATCGAGCGCCACCGGAGTGATGAAGTCGGTGCCATCGGCGGCGTTCGGCGTGTAGAAGCGATCATGCCCCACCAGCGCGAAGCCCAGCGCATGCATCTTGGCGGCGTAGAGGCGTCCGATGCGCCCAAGGCCGATCAAGCCCAGGGTCTGAGTCGACTGGCGCCGAATCGGAACCGCCTCGATGTAATTCCAGCGTCCGGCGCGACATGAGGCGTTCATCGGCACGATGCGACGGGTCAGCGCCAGGGTCAGCGCGACGGCGTGGTCCGACACTTCGTGCATGCCATAGTCCGGCACGTTACAGACCTGAACGCCGGCGTCGCTGGCCGCCTCGAGATCGACGTTGTTGACGCCGACCCCATAACGGACGATCTGCTTGAGCCGGGGTAGCGCTTCCAGCACCCGGCGGGTAAAGGGGGCGTATTGATTGAGGACGATATCGGCGGCGGCCACCTGCGCGATAAGGTCGTCTTCACTGCGACAGGCCAGCAGCGGCGCCTCGAACCCGGCCTCAGAGAAGATGGCCTGTTCGATATCATGGTCTGCGTGGTCAAGATCCGAAAATACAATGCGCATTGCCTGACTCCCTTCAAGGTCCCAGCTCTCTTGGTCCCAGCTCTCTTGGTCCACCGCTGGCTTGGTCCACCGTCGGCTTGGTCCACCGTCGGCTTGCTCCACCGCTGGCATGGCGCCGCGGACATGGCCCGCGGACATGACGCAGCGCACTCGGGGCCAAAGCCCCTGCCCGTCGCCGGGCCGCGCTGCCAGGAGGCCCTTTCGGGCCAAGGTCTCCAGGCCCCGTCAGCGCCCCAAGTACCCCCCGTCCACCGGCAACGTGACGCCGTGGACATAGTCCGATGCGCTTGAGGCCAGAAACAGCAGCGGCCCCTTCATGTCTTCACCGCTGCCCCAGCGACCGGCCGGAATCCGGGCGGTAATCTCGGCGTTGCGCCCTTCGTCGGCGAGCAGCGCGGTATTCATGTCGGTGGCCATGTAGCCGGGCGCGATGGCATTGACGTTGATGCCCTGTGCGGCCCATTCGTTGGCCAGCGCCTTGGTCAGCTGCATGACCCCACCCTTGCTCGCGGCGTAGGCAGGAACGGTGTAGCCGCCGAAAAACGCCATAAGCGAGGCGATATTGATGATCTTTCCCCCGCCCTGCTTGAGCATCACCCGACCGGCCAGCTGCGCCAGTTCGAACACCGCGGTCAGGTTGACCTCCAGCACATCGTTAAACTCGTCCAAGGGGAAGGCTTCGCTTGGATGGCGGCGCTGGACCCCCGCCGCATTGACCAGGATGTCGAGGCGCCCCCCAAGCGCCTCGATGGCGCGGTCGAATCCCTGACGGCGTGAGCTCGCATCGGCCAGGTCGATGATGACGCCATGGCACAGCCGCCCGCCGTCAGACAACCCTCGCGCCACGTCCGTGGTCGTGTTGGAGGAGCCGACTATCACCACCTCGGCGCCGGCCTCGAGCAAGGCTTCGGCCATGCCGAGGCCAAGGCCTCGGGTACCACCGGTCACCATGGCCTTGCGGCCGCTTAGATCGAACAGGTTCATGTTTGGCAATCCACTAAAATCTTGACGGTATTGATGCCTGGGTCCGCAATCATGGCGAAGATCCCCGCCGACTGAGACAGCGGCACCACCTGGGTGATGGCCCGCTCAAGCGTCTCGGCGAGCGCCGCGGCCAAGGGGATGGCGCTGCCGAACTCCGCCTTGGTGTACACCCGCGAACCGACCAGCGTGAGTTCCTTGAAGTTCACGTCGATCAAGGCCACCGGGGGTGCGGACTTGTGGGTCGCGGTCAGGCAGATGGTGCCCCCCACTCGGGCCACCTGGGTCATCTCCAAGGCCGCGCTCACCACCCCGGAACACTCGAAAACCGCATCTGCGCCGTCCCCCGTGGTGACCGCGTTGACATGCGCGATCAGGCTGTCACTGCCCACATCGACAGCGTCGAATCCGAGTTCTCGACAGAGTTCGAGCCGGGCCGGATCCACGTCCGAGATCACGACCATCGAGGCCCCTGCGTGACGCAGCACCATGGCGGTGAGCAGCCCGATCGGCCCGGCCCCCATCACCACGGCCCGCTGCCCGAGTGCAAAACGCGCCTGGTGAACGGTGCGAACCACCACCGCCAAGGGCTCCACCAGCGCCGCCACACGGTCCGAGAGCCCATCGGGCACCTTGAACAGGACCTCCTCATCGATCCACAGGTGCCCGGTCAGGCCGCCATCCCGGTCGATACCGATCAGGCGCAGGTTGGCGCAGACATGGGGCGTGCCGTGGCGGCACGGGTAACACTGGCCACAGGAGATCAGGGGGTAAGCCACGACTCGGTCCCCCGGCACGAACTGCGAGCCTTCTGGGCTCTGCTCGACGACCCCCACGAATTCGTGACCCAGCACCAGGGGCGCCTGGGCCCGCGGATGTTTGCCGGAGAAGATACCGATGTCTGTCCCGCAGATACCGCAGTAGGTCATGCGCACCTTGACTGCGCCCTGCCGGGGCTCGGCGACCGGCACATCGCGCACCTCAACGTTATTCGGACCGATGTAGACCAATGCATCCATGTTGCCCCCCTGAACCCTTCGTGTTGTTCGGCGTTACGTCATTCGTTCCGCGGCGCATCGTGCCACCGCTCCGGCCTATGCCTACTCTTCCCGACAGCGCCCCAAGGCCCGGGATATGTGTTCCGCGGCCGACTTCACGACCGGGCCCAGCTCATGCATGCGCGGCTCCGACAAGAAGCTGATGACACTGGTCACGCTGACCGCGGCAACGGCCCGGCCGGCGTGATCGTGCACGGCGGCCGCGACACAGCGGATGCCGACCTCGTTCTCTTCCCAGTCGTATGTCCACCCGCGCACGCGTGACGCCCGCAGGTCACGGGCGACTTCGGCCAAGGGCCGCAGCGCCGGACGATCGCTGCACCGGGCATCGAAGCGTCGCAGCGCCTCGTAGGCGTCCGGCCAGCTCGACTCCCGCGCCTTCGCCAGCATTGCCTTGCCCATGGCGGTCGCCAGCGCCGGCATGCGCACTCCGGTGCGCGAGCGCATTTCGACGCTACGCATGCCGGGCAGCTTGTCGAGATAGAGCACCTCGCCGTTATCGAGAATGCCGAAGTGCACGGTGTCTCGGGTCGCCGCGGCGAGGGCCTCCAGATGAGGGCGCGCCAGGTCCACCAGCGGGCGCTGTTCGGCGGCGCGCTCGCCAAGCTCGATCAACCGCGCGCCGAGAAAATACCCCTTGTAGGGCACATGGTGCAGATAGCCCTCCGCCACCAGGCTCGACAAGGTGCGAGCAATGGTGCTGCGCGGTACGCCGAGGGTTTGCGCAAGGCTCTTGACGGTCGATACGCCGCGTCCCACGCACTGCATCAATGCCAACCCTCGCAGCAGCGTCTGGGTGCCAGCGTCGCGTCGCGCCTTTACCGAGCCTCGTTCGTTCATCGCCCCTCCTGAGTTGGGGCAAGTGAAGTCAACGCCGTAAACTCGGTCAAATAACGCCACAAGCACCCAAATAGTGAGATAGGCGATATCCGCCCGGGGCGCTTCGGGTCGTTCTGTCGACTTCTTCTTCAAAACACCGGGAGTCTGGGCCTTTCTTTCATGCTCCAGGATGAGTCGTTTCATCCCGCTCGCCGGAATCGGCCAGGAGAACGCTCCAAGACCCAATCACATCAGCACAGGAAGCGATTCAAAATGCGAGTTCCAGCAAAATTCACCCACGGGGAAACGTCGAGGTCCCAGGACAGGGATCTCTCGCGACAGCAGCGTGATGGAGACAGCAGGGCAAACAGCTCCGCTGCTAGCCTGCGTAACACATGACGCGGTTACGTCCGGCGTGCTTAGCGGCATAGAGGGCACTATCTGCCCAGGCCAGGGCCAGGGTTCGCCGCGCATCCAGGTCATCGCCGCCCAGGGGCAGCTTGGCCATCCCCAGGCTGATCGAGATATCCACCAGGCGAATCGCCATGGCATCGTTGCAGGCGTCGCGGTGCATTCCACCGGTATCGATACGAAACGGCGTGCCGCAGACCCGACGACGGATTCGCTCTGCCAGCGCCTCGGCATCGTCGTCGTCCAGGTTGCGCATCAGCACGGCGAATTCTTCGCCACCGACTCGCACCAAGCCATCGCCCACGCGAAGTTCGGAGCGAATCCGCCTCGCCAGCAACTTGAGCACCCCGTCGCCGACCAGGTGACCGTAGCGATCGTTGATGGCCTTGAAGTGATCGATATCCAGCAATACCAGATGAACGGGCGGCGAGGTCTCCCTCACCGAGGCCAGCCATTCCTGCAACAACCGGTCCATGCCACGACGATTCAAGACACCGGTCAGGGCATCGAATTCGGAGGCTTCGCGAGCGCTCTGCTCACTCCTCTTGCGCTGACTGATCTCGATGATCACTCCCGATACGCCCTGGGCCAGGCCCCGCTCGTCGCGGCTGACCTCGGCCATGACCTCGTGCCACACCCAGCGTCTGTCAGGGCCACTATCGAGGCGAACGTCGAGGCGCCACTGGGCGTCATCGCTCGCCATGCAGCGCCTCAGGCTCTCCCACAAAAGGCCGCGGTCATCCCGGTGAACATGGGCCAGCATCCTTCTCACCGGCACGCGCGGGTACGTCTCGGGATACCCCAGCAAGACCTTCAGTGCCCGGGAGCACCACACCCGACCATTGCGCAGGCTGACCTCCCAGACGCCACACCCGGTAATCCGATGAAACAGCTCGATCTGGCGTGAGCGGCTGGTCAATTGATGACGATAGATCGCCGCCGCGATCAACTCGGCGGCGGCGGACAGCGCGTCGAGGCCGGCGCCCTCCCAGCCGATCGCACGCTCACAGTCGTCCACCCCAAGGGTGCCCCACCAGTGGCCGTGGACGAAGATCGGAACGGTCGCCATGGACTGAATGCCCTGACTCTCCAGATGGCTCTTTAGCGGCCCTTGGGCCATGCTTGGCACACAAATGTCTTGGCGTCGCCCGGCCAGACGGTCATCGACCAGGCGTCGATAGAGCGGGTCGTTCAACGAGGAGGCGAAGAAGCGAAAACGCCGCTGGGTAAGCTGGCGGTAGCGAGCGTCGGCGGCCCACTCGAAGACGTAGTCCTGCACCACGGCGTCGGTCTGGAGCTCCAGCAATTGAAAGATCCACACGCGGCTGGCACCGGTAGCAGGCCCCAGTGCCTCGATCAGCAGCTCGACACCATCGGCCCAGTACTCGGCATCTTTTAGCGCCTGGCCTCCGCGGACCAACGCCGCCAGGCACCGATCGGCACGAATAGGCGAATCCGACCCCATAGGTTCCCGCTCCCCGCTACGTCCTGGTCGTCCCGGTCGTCCTGGCGACCGCCTCTAGCACCCGCTCGACGCATCCCATTCGATATGGCTTATGTAACGTACCATCGCCGGCATGAACGGAGGCCAAGCCCGGGCACCACACCGAGGTATACGTAGGAATCATTCAACGCTTTTCCAGCGTTCCCCATCACCCTCGACGCGCAGACCGACAGCCGCGTGGCCGTGCGAGGCGAAGCGCTCGCCGACCCACCGGTTTGGCACAATAGCGTAAAGCGCAAATTCGCCAGACGGCGACAAGAACACGGGGTTTTCCGTTTTTTCGGCATCAAATTGGCGCAAGTTGACGATCACGTCCGAGGGACTGTGCTTGGACGCAGCACAGTTCCGCGCTAAAATTCACGTTTTCACTCAGGCACCCCAACAGCATGGAACAAATACGCCTAAGTGACTGGTTAGGCTGGCGTCCCGGCGACCACCACGCCGCCACCTCCTCGCGTCTGCTGCCCTACGACACGCCCGGCAGTTCATTGCCGGCGATGCTCAGACGGCGCCTGGACGGCGCCGGTCGCGCCACCTGCGACATCCTCGCCGGCCTCGACCCCGAGGCACGCTTCCCGCTGGTGCATGCCTCACGCCATGGCGATGCCAACCACACCCTGTCCATGCTCAAGGCCCTGGCCAACGACGAGGCGCTGTCACCCACACGCTTCTCGATGTCGGTGCACAACGCCACCCTCGGCGTTCATGCCATCGCCAATCAACATCGTCGTCCGCTACAGGCGCTCGGCGCCGGCGGCAACGAATTCGAGGCCCTACTGTGGGAAGCCGCAGGCTACCTGCATGAGGGCCATGAGGCGGTCGTCATCGTCTTCAGCGAAGGCACGCTGCCCGACGAGTACGCCTCCTGTACGGCTCACCCCGGCTATGCCTGCGGCGTTGGCCTGCGCCTGACTCGCAGCCACGGGGTCACGCTGCTTGCCGCCCCCACCCCGGAGTCGCCGACCTCCCCGACGCCCGACGAGGTCATCGACTGGCTCAGCGGCCAGCGCCGCCATCTCGATGCCACCCAACGCTGGACGCTGGGGCAGGCATGACGCTGGATCAGTGGCGACGCGGCGCCGGCACCGCGCTGTCCTTCACCGCTTTCGGTATCGGCGGTCTGGCCATCGGGCTCGTCGTTGCACCGCTGCTGCGCCTCGGAGTCCGCGATGGCACACGGCGACAGCGCTTGGCGCGTCGCGGTATCCGGCACGCCTTTCGGGCGTTTATCGGCTTGATGAGTGGGCTCGGCGTTCTCGACTATCGCCTCGAGGGCGGCGAGCGGCTCGCCCGCCCGGGTCGCTTGATCGTGGCCAACCATCCCTCGCTGATCGACGTGGTCTTTCTGCTCGCCCACACCCCCAATGCCGACTGCATCGTCAAGGGCCGGCTCGCCACCAATCCCTTCACGCGAGGCCCGATACGCGCCGCCGGCTACATCACCAACCGTGACCCCGAGGCGCTACTCGACGCGGCACGCAGCAGCCTGGGCCAGGGCAATTCATTGATCCTGTTCCCCGAAGGCACCCGCACCACACCGGGCCGGCCGATCAGGTTTCGCCGCGGCGGCGCCAACATCGCACTGCGTACCGATACCCGCATCACCCCGGTGTTGATTCGCTGTTCACCGACCACGCTGACCAAGGGCGAGCCCTGGTACCACATCCCCAAGCGCAAGGTTCACCTGAGCCTGCATGTTCTCGACGACCTGCCGCCAGAGCAGGCGTCCGATCAACCGACGAGCCAGCGCGCCCGGCAGCTGACGCGGGAGCTGAGCGACTATTTCAATAGGGAACTGGAGCGCCATGAGCGAAACCACACCGCTGTCGCTTGATCTCAAGCACATGATCATCGACACCCTCGAACTCGAGGACATCACCCCGGACGATATCGACGATCACGCTCCGCTGTTTGGCGAGGGCCTGGGGCTGGATTCCATCGACGCCCTGGAACTCGGCCTGGCCCTGCAGAAGCGCTACGGCGTGAAGCTGGACGCGGAAGCCGAGGAGACGCGTCGCCATTTCGCCAGCCTGGCAGCGCTCGAGGCGCTGGTGGAGGAACGCCGTGCCAACTGATGCCATCCAGCGGGTCAGCCGGGAGCAGATCCTTGCCCACGTGCAGCGCACCCTGGTGGAGCTGTTCGAGGTATCGCCCTCGGAGGTTCCCCCCGACGCGCGGTTGTACGAAGACCTGGACATCGACAGCATCGATGCCGTCGACCTGGTGGTCGAGTTGAAACAATTCACCGGCCGGCGCATCAATCCCGAGGCCTTCAAGTCCGTGCGCACCATCGACGACGTGGTCGACGCCGTCGAAAACCTGATGCGCGACTGAGGCGGCGTGCGCTTTCTCGCCATCCTCGCCACCACCCTGGCGACCGGCCTCGCCCTGGCCTGGCCGCTGACGGTCTGGTGGCTGCAGGGCGCCCTCGGCCCCTGGCCATTGCTGCTGATCGGCTGCGGTCTGATCGCCTGGCGCCTGCCCCAGGCCCGAGGGCTGGCCGTGGTCGCCGCCATCGTGCTGCTGGCGGTGGGGCTCGTGGTCGATGCCGAGCTCGGCATGCGCGGCTATCCGGTGGCCGTCAATGCCGTGCTGTTGGCGACCTTCGCCCTGAGCCTGTGGCGTGGCATGCCGGTGGTCGAGCGCCTGGCGCGGATCAAGGAGCCTGAGCTACCGGCGCGTGGCGTGGCCTATACCCGCCGAGTGACCCAAGCCTGGTGTCTGTTCTTCGTGATCAATGGCACCCTGGCGGCCTGGACGGCGCTCTATGCCGACCTGGCCGCCTGGTCGCTGTACAACGGCGTGATCAGCTACGCCCTGATCGCGCTGATGTTTACCGGCGAGTGGTGCTGCCGCCGTCGCCTGCAACGGTCCGCTCCGTGAACCACACGGCGAACAGTCCGTCAGACCATGGGGCAGATCGCTCGCCCAATCGCTCTGCAACAAGCCCAGTGAATAGCGCCATGAATAACCGCGACAACCACAGCTCCGCCACGGCCAGCACGGCGACGCTGTCGCCGGATGCCGAGCGACCAGCCGCCCCGGGCCACTATCTGCCGCTGACGCAGTCGCCCTGGCGGCGCGCCTTGAGTCCTCCTCGAGCCCTGCCCGAGCGTTGGTGTCGCCCCGACCAGTTACGCGGGCGCATCGACGCCTGGCGGGTATGGCTCGCCACCCAGCCCATGGGCCGCTGGTTGGTCATTGAACCCGACCCACGCGCCTTTACCGCCGCGTTGCTGGCACTTTGGGAAACCGGTCGCAGCGCCGTGCTGCCTGGCGACGACCGTCCCCAGACCCTGGCTCGTCTCACGCCTCTGGTCGAAGGCTCACTGCCGGCAACGCCGCCACCGCCGAGCCAGGCACCGCCGCCGACCCCGGTGCCGATCGACCCCGAGGCCGAAGCCGTGGTGCTCTATACCTCCGGCTCCACGGGCAAGCCGGTGATGCAGCCGAAGCGCTTTCGCCAGCTCGAAAGCGAGCTCGACCGTCAGGCCGAGCTGTGGCCGCTGGAAGGCGCCGCCGTGATCTCCCAGGTCAGCCACCAGCATATCTACGGGCTGCTCACCGGCATCCTGCGCCCACTGTGCCACGGTGTGCCGTTCTGCGGCGCCGAGAACCGCTACCCCGAGGCCATGGCCGAGCGCCTGGCCGAGGCCAGCGACGCCGGACTCGGCGCACGCCTGGTCTCGTCCCCGGCCCAGCTCTCGCGGCTCCCGGAGCATCTGTCGTGGCCGTCCGCGGCCATGGTGTTCTCCTCCGGGGCGCCGCTGGCCTTGCGCGATGCACAGCGCTGCGAACACCTGCTGGGCGCGCCGGTGATCGAACTCTATGGCAGTACCGAAACCGGGGGCATCGCCCATCGCCGCCAGACACTGAGCGAAGCCTGGACCCCATTGCCCGATGTCGAGATCGCCCTCGGCGACGGCACCCTGTCGCTGCGTTCGCCGTTTCTCGCCAGCCCCCAGGAATGGTGGCAACAGGCCGACCGAGTCGAGCCCGCGGCGAACGGCTTTCGCCTGCTTGGCCGCAGCGACCGCGTGGCCAAGATCGGCGGCAAGCGCATCTCGCTGACCGCTACCGAACGATACCTGCGCCAATACGCGACCATCGACGATGCTCACTGTCTCGATCTTGAGCGACGCGATGGCCGCCTCGGCGTGGTGGTGGCAATGGCCGCGGAGACACTGCCCCACCACCATGCCAGCCGCCGCGCACTGGTCACGACGCTGCGCGACCATCTCGCGACGCTGCTCGAGCCCGTCGCCATTCCCCGCTATTGGCGCTTTGTGCAGGCGCTGCCGATCAACAGCCAGGGCAAGCGCGATCACGCCACACTAAGGCGCACCTTCGACGACCTCGATGATGATCGCCTGGCACGCTGGCTGGGTGCCAGCGTATGCGACGGCAAGCACGTCATCGCCCTGGAGGTTCCGGAGCGGCTGCGCTACCTGCAAGGCCATTTCGACCAGTTCCCCCTGGTGCCCGGCGTGGTCATGATCCAATGGGCCATCCACCACGCTCGCGAGACATTCACCGGGCTTGGCGCCTTTCGCGGCGTCGAGCGCCTCAAGTTCCAGAAGGTTCTGCTACCGGGTCAACGTCTGGCGTTGACCCTGGAGCATCGCAGCGACGGGATCGCCTTCGGTTTCGACTCGAACCTGGGGCGACACGCCAGCGGTCGCGTCCGTTTCGTCCAGGAGCCCCGCGATGCCTGAGCTGCGCCCCTGTGCCATCGTGCCCGTCTACAACCATCCCGATACGATCGCCGCGGTCTGCGCCGAGCTCGCGGCGCAGGGCCTGCCGGTGGTGCTGGTGGACGATGGCTGCGATGGTGCCTGTCGTCATGCCCTGGAACGTCTCGAGGCCGGCGGCCATCATCTCGTCACCCACGAGCGCAACCGTGGCAAGGGGGCCGCGGTACGCTCGGGGCTGGCCGAGGCCGAGCGGCTCGGCTACAGCCATGGGTTGCAGGTAGACGCCGACGGCCAGCATCACAGCGACGATCTGCCGGCCTTCCTCGCGGCCATGCACCAGGCGCCGGAGGCCCTGATGGTGGGCTACGCCTGCTATGACGACAGCGTGCCGAAGGCACGGCTCTATGGCCGCTACGCCACCCATGTCTGGGTGTGGATCAACACCTTGTCACGCCATATCCGCGACACCATGTGCGGCGTTCGCCTGTATCCGTTGGCCGCGGTGAATGCCCTGCTCGACAGGCACCACTGCGGCAACCGCATGACCTTCGACACCGAAGTACTGGTCCGCTGGTACTGGTCGGGCGGCGCCCTCCACAACCTGCCGGTGCGTGTCCACTATCCCGCCCATGGGGTGAGCCACTACGCCATGGGTCGCGACAACGCCCAGCTCAGCCTGATGCATGCCCGTCTGTTCTTCGCCATGTGGCCGCGGGTCCCGAGCCTGATACGGCGTCGCAGGAGGCAGCCATGAGCGCCAGGAGACAGCCATGAGCGCCAGGAGACAGCCATGAGCCGCAGAACAAGCGCCATGAGCCGCCAGCATTGGGCCAGCATCGGCGAGCGCGGCACCCTCTCGGGCATGCTGTTCATGGTCAAGCTGAGGGGCCTCGGGGACTGGCCCTTCAAGCTGCTGCTATGGCCGGTG
The DNA here is from genome assembly GCF_052645355.1 of Halomonas sp. V046. NCBI lineage: Bacteria > Pseudomonadati > Pseudomonadota > Gammaproteobacteria > Oceanospirillales > Halomonadaceae > Halomonas > Halomonas sp. V046. The sequence goes on along the minus strand of NZ_JBQXYF010000019.1, from coordinate 19,052 downwards.
ATCCTGTGGTATTACGCCTCGCACCGCCTCGCCCGGCGCGCCTCGCGGGACTACTGGCGGCGCCTGGAGCCGCATCTCGGCCGTCACCCTCTGGCGCTCAGGCGCCGGAGCTTCCGGCACTTCTTGAGCTTCGGTTATTCGCTGATGGACAAGGTCGCCGCCTGGAACGGTGAATACCCGCCCTCGCGCCTCGCTGGCGATGGCGTCCAGCGCTTCGCTACCGCCGTCAACGAGGGGCAGGGTGGTCTGATACTGGTCGACCACCACGGCAACCTGGAGGTGGTCAACGCCCTGAGCGAGCGCCACCCGAGCCTCGACCTCACCGTCATCATGCACACTCGCAACGCGCGCAAGTTCAACGAGCTGCTCGAACGGGCCACCGGCCGTCGTCAGCCCGACATCCTCGAGGTCAGCGAGATCTCTCCGGCCAGCGCCCAGCGGCTGGACGAGCGCATCCGCGGTGGCGGCTTCGTGGTCATCGCCGCCGACCGCGCCCCGCCCAACGACGGGCGCACCCGTTCCCTCGACTTCCTTGGCGCCAAGGCTCCCTTCCCCGACGGCCCGTTCGTTCTCGCCACGCTGCTGCGCTGCCGGCTCTATCGCCTGGCCTGTGTGCGCGAAGGCGACGGTTTCCTGGTCGACTTCGATCTCATCGATGACACCACCCGGCTATCGCGGCGCGACCGCGGCACCTGGATGGCGACAACCATGCAACGCCACGCCGACGATCTAGCTGAGCGGGTGCGGCGTCATCCACTGCAGTGGTTCAACTTCTTTCCCTTCTGGCACGCCCAAGAGACCTTCGACCATGACGCATCGCGCTGAGCCACCCTCCCCGCTGATCCTCTCGGGCCAAGCCCTCTGCCTCGAGGATGTGCTGGCGGTGGCCGAAGGCCAGCGCCATGTGGCGCTGGCCGATACCCCCGAATTCCGTGCTCGCATTACCCGCGGGCAGCGCTTTCTGGAGCGCCTGCTCGACGAAGATGGCGTCGTCTATGGTGTCACCACCGGCTACGGCGATGCTTGCACGCGCCCGGTCGCCGCCGCGGACATCGCCAGCCTGCCCCACCAGCTATTCACCTTTCACGGCTGCGGCATGGGCCAAGCCCTCAGCGTAGAAGCCGCCCGCGCGGTGGTGCTGGTACGCCTGGTGTCGTTGTGCCAGGGCGTTTCCGGGGTCAGTCTCGAGCTCCTCGAGCGCCTGACCTGGTTGCTGGAACACGACGTCATGCCGGTCATCCCCGAGGAAGGTTCCGTCGGTGCCAGCGGCGACCTGACGCCGCTGTCGTACCTCGCCGCCGTGCTGTGCGGTGAACGCGACGTGTTCGATGGCGGCGAGCGACGCCCCGCCGCCGAGGCCCTGGCCGAGCGCGGACTGGCGCCCTATCGGCTCAAGCCCAAGGAAGGCCTGGCGCTGATGAATGGCACCGCCGTGATGACCGCCCTCGGTGTGCTGGCCTTCGCCCGCTGCGACTACCTAGCCGGGCTTGCCACGCGCATCACCGCGCTGTCGGTGCAGGCGCTGGACGGCAACCCTTACCACTTCGACGCTGAGCTGTTCGCGGCCAAGCCCCATCCAGGCCAGCAACGGGTGGCCGCTCGCCTGCGCGAGGATCTTCATGCCCCCGCGACGCCGCGCAACTCGCCACGCCTGCAGGATCGCTATTCGACCCGTTGCGCGCCCCACGTCATCGGCGTGGTCGAAGACGCCCTGCCCTGGTGGCGCCAGTTTCTGACCAACGAACTCAACAGCGCCAACGACAACCCGCTGATCGACGCCGAGGCCGGTAAGGTCATGCACGGTGGCCACTTCTACGGTGGCCACGTGGCCTTCGTCATGGACAGCCTCAAGCAGGCCGCCGCGAACCTCGCCGACCTGCTCGACCGCCAGTTGGCGTTGCTGGTCGACAGCCGCTACAACCACGGCCTGCCGAGCAACCTGAGCGGGGCCAGCCCCGCGCGCCTGGCGCTGAACCACGGCTACAAGGCCGTGCAGATCGGTGCCTCCGCCTGGACCGCCGAAGCGCTCAAGCTGACCATGCCGGCCAGCGTGTTTTCACGCTCCACCGAATGCCATAACCAGGACAAGGTCAGCATGGGCACCATCGCCGCCCGCGACGCACTGCGGGTCCTCACCCTGGTCGAACAGGTCGCCGCGGCCACCTTGCACGCCGCCGCCCAGGGCGTCGAGCTGCGCAGCCGACTGGCCGCCAGCGACCCCACTCCCGACCGCCTGTCGGCCTTCGTCGATCGCCTGCGCGAGGACATCGCGCCGCTCGGCGAGGACCGCGCCCTCGATCACGACTTGAATCGCCTCTGCGGCCTGATTCGTCTCCGCCACTGGAGCCTGTATGACGCCGGATGATCGCCCCCTGCCCCGGGCCGAAATCGAGCTCGAGGTACCGTTTCACGATGTCGACATGATGGAGGTCGTCTGGCACGGCCACTACGTGCGCTATCTCGAGATCGCCCGCTGCCGACTGCTGGACGCCATCGACTACAACTACCCGCAGATGCGCGCCTCAGGCTTTGCCTGGCCGGTGATCGACCTGCGCTTGCGTTACGCCGCCCCGGCGCTGTTTGCCCAACGCCTGCGCATCGAGGCACGCCTCAGCGAGTGGGAGCACCGCCTCAAGGTCGACTACACCCTCCGCTGTGCCGACACCGACAAGCGCCTGACTCGCGCCTGGACGGTGCAGGTGGCGGTTGGCCTCGATGATCGCGAAATGCGCCTGGTCTCGCCCGACGCCCTTATCGAGCGCTTGCTCGCCTGGCAGGAGACTCAGTCATGATACGAGCGTCCCTCCTGGTGGCCTCGGCCACCCTATTGACCTGGGGTCTGTGGGCCAGCACCGCGCTAGCCGTCGCCGCTACCGGCCCGGCCACCAACGCACTCGATCTGGATGCCCTCGGCGAACGGTTAAGCCACGAGGTACCAGCCTGTGTGACCTTCGAGCAGCATCGCTGGATGGAAGACCTCGGCACCGAACTGCCAAGCACCGGCTATTTCCGTCGCCACCCCTCGGGACTGGTGTGGCAGACCCTGAGCCCGGTGGAGGACCGCATCGAGCTCTCCGCCGACAACCGCGACCTCCCGCCGGGATTCAAGGCGCTGCTGCCGGTGCTGACCGGCCTGCTGGAAGGCGACTGGGATAGCCTCGAGCACCACTTCCGGGTAGATCTCAGCGGCTCGATGGCGGCCTGGCAGGCCGAGCTTGCACCGCGCGACGCGGCCATCGCCGAACGCCTTAAGGGCGTCAGCCTCAGCGGCGGCGATGCGGTCGAACGCCTGGAGGTGGCCTTCGTCGACGGCGACCAGCTCGCGCTCGGCCTGACGCCGGTCGACTGCGCCGACCTGCCCGGCGGGGCCGAGGCCCCGTGACACCTCCCACGCCGCGAAGTGGCGGCCTCCGCGCGCGCGCGAGGGCCAGACACGCCGCCTGGGCCTGGGCGGCAGTGCTGGTCGTCTGTGCGCTGATACTGGCCTCGCAGCTACTGCGCGGAGCCCCCCTGGATACCCGCATCACCGCGCTGCTGCCGGAGACCGATGGCACCGAGCGATTGGCCCAGGCCGACGCCAAGCTGAGCGCAACCTTCGAGCAACGCTTCATGCTGCTGGTGGCGGGCACCACTGACGCCGAATCCCGTGCCGCCGCCAAGGACCTGCGCCGCCGACTCGACGCCAGCGGCATCATCGCCGCCTTCGACAGCCAGTCTCCCGCGCGCCCCGACCGCCTGCTGGCACCCTATCGCTACCGCCTGCTGGCCGATGACCTGACCCACGACGATGCCCAGGCCTGGCGCCAACGGGGCCTGTCGCGACTGTTTACCCCCGGCGTCGATTCGGACCTTTCCCGCGATCCCTTCGGCCTGCTGGACGCCTGGCTCGGCGAGCGCTTCTCGGGACCGCTGAGCTGGCAGGACGGTAGCCCCAGTATCGCGACGGCCGAGGGCCAGTGGAGCCTGATCGGCGCGACCCTGACGGCCAGTCCCTATGCCATGGCCGTGCAGCGCACCCTGACCGAGACCATCGCCGAGTTCGGCGCGGCTCACCCCGACGTTCGACTGCTGCGCGCCGGGCTGGTGTTCCATGCGGCGGCGGGCGCCAGGCAGGCCCAGCAAGAGATCACCACCATCGGCCTCGGTTCGCTCTTCGGCATCCTGGCGCTGCTGGCCCTGGTCTTCCGCCGCCCCATCGTGCTGGCGACCCTGCTATTGCCGGTGGCCACCGGCCTGGTCTTCGCCGGCGCCCTGACCTGGACCCTGTTCGGTTCGCTGAACCTGATCACCCTGGCCTTCGGTGCCAGCCTGATCGGCATCTCGGTGGACTATGCGCTGCACCTGCAGTGCGCCCGACAGCTGCATCCCGCTCGTCCCCTGTCCCGCCTGTGGCCGGGCCTGACTCTGGGCCTGCTCTCGAGCCTCTGCGCCTATCTCGTACAACTGGCGACGCCCATGCCGGGGCTGCGGCAGATGGCCACCTTCACCGCCCTCGGCCTGATCGGCGCCTGGCTGAGCGTGCGTCTGTGGCTACCGCTATTGCCGTTGCATCCGCATTCGGCCACTCAATCCATCGCCCGGCGCTTGAATCGCCTGCGCCTGACCCGCCGCCACCCCGGGCTCTATGCCGGCGTCGGCCTGGCGCTCGTCGCCGCCATCGCCCTGGCCATCGGCCAGGGCAGCACCAGCCACGACCTGCGCCAGCTCAACCCGTCGCCGGCCTCGTTGATCGACCAGCAACACCGCGTGCAGACCCTGCTCGAGCGACCGGCTACGTTGCGCTACCTGCTGGTCGGTGCCGATTCCAGCGAGGCGTTGTTGCAACGCCTCGAGACGCTGACGCCGACACTCGCCGAGCTCGAGCGCAATGGCCACATCGCCTCCTACCAGCACCTGGCCCAGGCGGTCCCCTCCATGGCGACCCAACAGGCCAACCTGGCGCGGGTGCGCCAGCGCTACTCCGAGGCACTTGCTGGGCTACTCGACGACGCCGGCCTGCCCGCCACGCTGGAGGACAGGCTCGGCGCACCACTCGAGGAGGTACCGGTGCTGACGCCCGCCACCTGGCTCGAGTCGCGAGCCGGTGAAGCGGACCGCGCGCTATGGCTGGAGGACACCCGCCGAGCCGGCGGCACGCCGAGTGCGCTGGTGATGATTGGCGATGTCGACGCTGCAGGCCAGGCGGCACTGACGCGACTGGCCGAGTCCGACGACGTGATCTACCGTGACCGGGTCCAGGCCCTGTCGGCCCAGCTTGCGGACTTGAGCGACGAGATCCTGCAATGGCTCGCGGTCGCGCTCGCCCTGCTGGTGCTGACCTTCGGCTGGCGCTATCGCCGCCGGGCCTGGCGCGTGCTGCTGCCGCCGGTGGGTGCGGTGATCATCACCCTGGGCGTGTTTGCGGCTGGCCACATTCCTCTGACACTGTTTCACCTGCTCGGCCTGCTGCTGGTCCTGGGCATCGGGCTGGATGCCGGGATCTTCAGCACCGAACACCCCGCCGACCCCGGCGCCTGGCTCGCCATCAGCCTGTCCTGTGCATCCAGCCTGCTCGCCTTCGGCCTGCTCGCCTTCAGCGCCACGCCGGCGCTGCACTTTCTCGGCACCACCTGCCTCATCGGCCTGATCGCCACCTGGTGCCTGGTGCCGCTGGCCCGGGGCGTCGTGGGCCAAGGCCCAACAGCCGACCCGACACCCGACGGTCAACGCCTTTCCACTACCCAGGAGATCCCCCGCCATGGACCAGCATGACACTACCGACGTGGCAATCATTGGCGCCGGCCCCTCAGGGGCGGCGGCGGCATCGTGGCTGGTCCGCGCGGGGTATCGCGTCAGGGTGCTGGAGCGCAGCCACTTCCCGCGCTTCTCCATCGGCGAGAGCCTATTGCCCCAGTGCATGCCATACCTCGACGCCTGCGGCCTCCTGGCGGCCGCCGAGGCCGGCGACTTTCAGCCCAAGAATGGCGCCGCCTTCTGCCGCGGCGAGGCCTACGCCTCGATCGATTTTCGTGACAAGTTCAGCCCCGGCCCCGGCACCACCTGGCAGGTCGAGCGTGCCGACTTCGATCAGCGCCTGATCGACGCGGCCCGGGCCGCCGGCGCCGACGTCGATTTCGGCGTCACGGTCACCGACTTCCGGGCCGACGCCCGCCAGCCACAGCTCGACTACACCACCGACGGCGGTGAGCGTGGCACGCTATCCGCGCGCTTCGTTCTCGATGCCAGTGGCTACGGTCGCGTACTGGCGCGTCTTGAGGCACTCGACAAGCCTTCGAGCCTGCCCACTCGTGGTGCGCTTTTCACCCACGTCGAGGACCGCATCGAGGCCGCCGAGCATGACCGCGAGAAGATCCTGATCGGCGTCCATCCACGCCATGCCGACGTCTGGTACTGGCTGATTCCGTTTCGTCACGGGCGGGCCTCGGTCGGGGTCGTGGCCAGCGCCAAGGTGCTAGCGGCCGCCGGCGCCGATGACGACGAACGCCTGTGGACGCTGATCAACGAGGAGCCGCGCTACGCGCGTCTGCTCAAGGACGCCACGGCGGTGCGTGACGTCCAGCGCCTACAAGGCTATTCCGCCGACATCACCCGACTGCACGGCCCGGGCTACGCGGTGCTCGGCAATGCCGGGGAATTTCTCGACCCGGTGTTCTCCTCCGGCGTCACCATCGCCCTCGACTCCGCCGTGCGGGCCGCGCCCCTGGTGGCACGCCAGCTCGAGGGCGAGAACGTCGATTGGCACGACGCCTTCGAGCAACCGTTGCGCCGCGGTGTGGCGACGTTTCGGGAGTTCGTCGACGCCTGGTACGATGGCCGACTGCCACGCATCATCTTCCATCCGGCCCAGCCCGCCCGGGTGAAGGAAATGATCGCCTCGGTGCTGGCCGGCTACGCCTGGGACGCCACCAACCCCTTCGTCGCGGCCAGTCGGCGCCGGCTCAACAGCCTGGCCGAACGTTGTGCCCTCGATGCCGAGGTCACCGACCCATGAGCCAGATCCCGACGGCCCCTTGTCGTGTCGCAGCGTTGCTGCCCATGGCGCTCCTGGCCGGCCTCGTCCTGGCGCTTGGCGCCTGCAGTCTGGTGCCTCCCGTCTCGCCGCCACCGGCGCTGGCGTCACTGCCACCGGCCGGGCCCGACACCCAGCGCCTGACCTTCACCCGGGACGCCGAGACCCGTGTCCTGATCGGCGTGCTGCGCCATGACAGGCAACGCCTGCAGCTCGCGCTGCTAAGCCCCCAGGGCCAGCGACTGCTGACCCTGGTGCGCGATGCAAAGGGCGCTCGCTTCCTGCCCGGCGCGGCCTTCGATCCGCCGTTCACCGCCGAGTGGCTCGCCAGTCGTCTGAGCTGGAGCCTGTGGCCAGAAGCCCAGCTCGAGGCGGCCTTCGCGGGCAGCGACTGGTCGATCGACCACGCCGGTGACGAGCGCCGCATCTACCGTGACGACGACCTGATCGCCCGCCTGGTGATGACGCCGACCTGCCGGGTGATCCATGATATCGAGGCCGACTTTCGGCTCAGCGTCTCGTCGCTGGGCGACTCAGCGGACCGCGGCGCCGCACGCGGCCCCCGCCACGACGCCCATACCGACACCGACACCGACACCGACACCCATCAAGATAACGATTCGCCATGCCCTCAGACCTGACCCACGAGACCGACGTGACCGACGCACCCGCACGGGCGTTCTGCCGACTCCACGCGCCGGCCCTGGTTTGCCCCCTGGGGGATGACCTTGGTGTCGTCGCCGCGCGTCTGTTCAACGGCGAGCGAGGCCTGACACAGAGCGACGCCTATACCCCCGGTCGGCCCCTGTGGCTAGGCGCCGTAACGACGCCACTGCCCGATGACAGCGCCTGGCCGGCGCCGCATCGCTCACGCAACAACCGCCTGCTCGCCGCGGCGCTGACACGGCTCGAGCCGACCTTGAACGCCTACCTGGCCGAGCACCCGGCGGCCCGCATCGGCGTGGTGATGGGCACCAGCACCTCAGGCATCGGCGAGACCGAAGCGGCGCTGGCCGAGCGTCTCGAGGGCACAGACTGGCCGCCAGACTTTCACTACTGTCGCCATGAAATCGGCGCACCGTCGGACTTCGTCGCCTGGCGCCTGGCAACGACCGGCCCCGCCTACACGCTGTCCACCGCCTGTACCTCGAGCGCCAAGGCTCTGGCCAGCGCTCGGCGCCTGATCCAAGCCGGGCTGTGCGACGCCGTTGTCGCCGGCGGCGCCGATACCCTGTGCCGCCTGACGGTCAATGGTTTCGCCTCCCTCGACGCGATCAGCGATGCCCCTTGCCGGCCCTTCGCCGCCGAGCGCGACGGCATCAATCTCGGCGAGGGCGCCGCCCTGTTCCTGGTCACCGGCGAGCCCGGCGGCATCCAGCTCAGCGGCTACGGCGAGTCCAGCGATGCCCACCATATCTCGGCACCACGCCCCGACGGCGATGGCGCCTTTCAGGCCATGCGCCAGGCGCTGGACATGGCCGGGGTGCGTCCCGACCAGATCGATTACCTCAACCTGCACGGTACCGCCACCCGCCAAAACGACAGCATGGAATCCCTGGCCGTGGCGGCGCTGTTCGAACACGGCGTCGCCTGCGGCTCGACCAAGAGCCTGACCGGCCATACCCTGGGCGCCTGCGGCGCGCTGGAGGCGGCCTTCTGCTGGCTGGCGCTGCACCACGACCGCCTGCCACCGCACCAGGATGCCCCGGATCCGACGTTGGCGCCCCTGGCTTACTGCGGCCAGGGCGCGAAAAGTCGCACAGCCTCGTCCACGCCCGCGGCGAACCGACCGTTGCGTCGCACGCTGACCAACGCCTTCGCCTTCGGGGGCAACAATATCGCCCTGCTGCTGGAACAAGCACCATGACGACGCCAAGCGACAAGACAACCGACGCAAGGCGCCATGCCATGGACCCGAGCGGCACAGCGCCGTCGGCGCCGGCCTGGCCGCCCATCGCCGATCTGGTCCCCCATGGCGGGACCATGTGCCTGCTCGACGAGGTCCTCGAGATCGGTGACGAACACCTGCGGGCCCGCATCACGCCCCGCGCCGACGATCCCTTCGCCGACACCTCGGCGACCGCCGGCCCCGGCATTCCCGGCTGGGTCGGCCTCGAGTGGCTGGCCCAGGCCATCGCCGCCTGGTCGGGGCACACCGCCCGCGCCCAGGGCGGAACGCCCCAGATCGGCTTTCTGCTCGGGGCCCGGCGCTATCACTGTGAGGTCGAGCAGTTTGCCCTTGGCGCGCCCATCGAGGTCGCGATTCACCTCGACTACCGCGCCGATAACGGCCTCGGTGCCTTTCGTGGCGAACTGTGTGGCGCCGACGGTGTGGTCCTCGCCCATGCCGTCCTCAACGTCTTTCAACCCGACTCGGCCGACGCCCTGGCGGCCATGCTCGAGGACCCTGCTTCATGACCGATACCCTACTCGTCACCGGATCGAGTCGCGGCATTGGCCGCGCCATCGCCCTGCGCCTGGCCCGCGACGGCTTCGATATCGTGCTGCACTGCCGTCAGCGCCGCGACGCCGCCGAGGCGGTGGCCGATGACATCCGCCAACTGGGCCGCGAGGTGCGTATCCTGTGCTTCGACGTCACCGACCGCGTGGCCGCTCGCGAAGCGCTGGAGGCCGACATCGAGGCCCACGGCGCCTACTACGGCGTGATCTGCAACGCCGGCATCACCGCCGACGGCGCCTTCCCCGCCCTCACCGATGACGACTGGGATGGCGTCATCGACACCGGCTTGAACGGCTTCTACAACGTGGTCAAGCCGATCACCATGCCCATGGTCCGTCGACGCAAGCCCGGGCGTATCGTGGTCATGTCCTCGGTCTCGGGACTGATGGGCAATCGCGGCCAGGTCAACTACAGCGCCGCCAAGGCCGGGCTGATCGGCGCGGTGAAGGCACTCGCCGTGGAACTGGCCAAGCGTCGCATCACCGTCAATGCGGTGGCGCCGGGACTGATCGACACCGACATGACCGAGGCCGTGGTCGACGAAGAAGCGCTCAAGATGATTCCCATGCGGCGCACCGGCAGCGGTGAGGAAGTGGCCGCCACCGTGAGTTTTCTGTGCTCGCAAGACGCCGGATACATCACCCGCCAGGTCATCGCCGTCAACGGAGGCATGTGCTGATGAGCTCCAGCCCACTGCGTCCCGACGGCCTCGGCCGCCGCGTGGCGATCACCGGCATGGCCGGCTTTTCCCCCATCGGCAACGACTGGGTCAGCATTCGCCAGCGCCTGAAGAGCGGCACCAACGGCATCCGCCACATGGCGAGCTGGGACGTCTACGAGGGTCTCAATACCCGTCTCGGTGGCCCCGTGGAAGACTTCGAGTTGCCCGCGCACTATCACCGCAAGGCCCTGCGCAGCATGGGCCGAGGGGCGCGCATGGCGACCCGCGCCAGCGAACTGGCCCTGGCCGATGCGGGCCTGCTGGGCGCAGAGCTCGTCGCCAGCGGCGCCCTGGGCATCGCCTACGGGGCCTCTGCCGGCGAACCCGATGCGGTCGCCGACTTCGGCAACATGCTGATCAACAAGTCCACGGACGGCCTCAACGCCAACTCCTATATCCGCATGATGGCACACACGGCACCGGTCAATATCGGCGTCTTCCTCGGCGTGCGCGGACGTATCCACACCACCTCGAGCGCCTGCACCTCAGGCAGCCAGGGGATCGGCTACGCCTTCGAGGCGATTCGCTTCGGCCGCCAGCAGGCGATGATCGCCGGCGGCTGCGAAGAGCTGTCCGCCTCCGAGGCCGCGGTCTTCGATACCCTGTTCGCCACCAGCACCCGCAACGCCACCCCCGAGGCCACGCCACGCCCGTTCGACGCCGAGCGCGATGGCCTGGTGATCGGCGAGGGCGCCGGTAGCCTGATCCTCGAGGACCTGGAACACGCCGAGGCCCGGGGCGCCCGCATCCACGCAGAGCTCGTCGGCTTCGGCACCAACAGCGATGGCCGTCACGTCACCCAACCCGATGCCGCGATGATGGAGCGGGCCATTCGTGAGGCGCTGGACGATGCGGGGCTGGCACCATCGCAGATCGGCTACGTCAGCGCCCACGGCACCGCCACCGAGCGTGGTGATATCGCCGAGTCCCGGGCCACGCACGCGGTATTCGGCAGCGCTCAGCCGATCAGCGCCTTCAAGAGCTTCACCGGCCACACCCTTGGCGCCTGCGGCGCGCTGGAGGCCTGGGTCGCCATCGAGATGATGCGCGAGGGCTGGTTTCATCCGACGATCAACCTCGACCGGCCCGATGCGGCCTGCGCCGAGCTCGACTACCTGCGCGGCCACGGCCGCGAACTCGACTGCGAGTACGTCATGAGCAACAACTTCGCCTTCGGCGGCATCAATACCTCGCTGATCTTCCGGCGCTGGTCGTGATCGCCCCATGAAGTCGGTGGCCCACGCGGGCCGCCATTCCCCCGCAAGGAGATGACATCGATGAAGAAAGGATATTTCGCCCTCGCCCTGCTGCTGGCCGGCATGACTGCCGCGGCCAGCGCCGAAGCCCGGGACACCCGCCTGTTCCTGCCGATCGAGGAAGCCATCAATGCGCCGGAGGCTCAGAACAAGCTCAACCCCAGCATTCGCCTGGTGTTCGGCGAGGGCGTCGACGAAGTGAGCGAGGAGCACGGCCCGGTAGTCACCAACCGCAAGACCAATGCCTTCAACAAGACCGATGAAGAAGCCTGCCGCTGGGTCATGCTGTCGGCCCTGATCGCCCTGCAGGAGCGCGCCCGCGAGCAGCACGCCAACGCCGTGATTAATATCGAGAGCTACTACGACCAGGTAGAGATGTCCTCGACCAGCGAATACGAGTGCCACGCCGGCGCGCTGATGGCGGGTGTCGCGCTCAAGGGCGATGTCGTCACCCTGCCCTGACGCCGGTCCCCCGCGTCTGCTGCTGGCCTTGGCCAGGGTGGCGCCGGGGCACAGGCCAGGCCCCCCCCCCGCCAGGGGCATCGAGGCGTCCCGTCTCGGCCGCGAGCTGCTTACCCGGCTCGCCGCCGAGTGCGGTCTCGATTGCCCCGCGGCTCAGTGGTCGCCCCGCGGCGCCGGACCGCCACGCCATGCGCGGCTGCCCGCCGGGCTCTGGGCCGGTCTGAGCCACAGCCGTGGCCGAGTCGTCGCCACCCTCGCCGAGTGCCCGCTGGGCGTCGATATCGAAGGCGTCAATCGGCGCCATCATCGACGCCTGGCCGGTCTGGTCGATACCCTCCCGGAGGTCGAGGTGCGCGACGCCATTCGTGCCGCCAAGGATCCGCTGTCGGCCTTCTACCGCGCCTGGACCCTGTACGAGGCCCGCTACAAGCTGGGTTGTCTCGAGGGACATCCCCCCGATCATGTGCTGGCGACACGGGTCGCGTCGCTGATGACGCCCCAGGCACCCGACGACGCCGATGACTTCAGCCGGCACGGCCAGACGCTGCACGCCTGGCAGGCGCAGGACGACCATCTCACCCTGAGCCTGTGCGCCCGTGGATCAGAGCTGGTCATCGAGACGCCCGTGGATGGCCCAGGATTGCCGGCTTGGATAGTGCTTCCACACCCATCGGATTGAGAGGCCGCAGCCCTGGCACGTCATCGGCGCCCGATGCGTGGTTCATTGATTCACCTATCTCTTCATTGATGCACCGACCTCTTCATTGATGCACCGACCTCTTCATTGAGGCACCGACCTCTCCATTGATGCACCGACCTCGGGACTCAGAAAGTAGGCTTCTTTCCCTCCAGGGCTCAGTGCTTCTCACCCTTCATTTCTCAACGTCGCCACCTGCTCGAGTTCGAGCCCGCAGATCTCGGCGATCTCTCGGTCATCCATGGCGGTGCGCGCGAGCAGGTTTCGTGCGACTTCCCGACTCCTTTTCTCCTGACCTTCCTGCCGTCCTTCTTCTCGTCCCTCTTCTCGTCCCTCTTCTCGTCCTTTCTGCTTCCACTGTTCCGGCCATCGTTTGGCACGTTCCGCCAGCATGGTATGTACCTCCTCAAGATCGTTGAGCGACCGCCACTGCTCGTCCTCACCTTCCTCTCCCGGCACCCAACTGGGCAACAGGACGCGTTTGATCCATATCGCGAAGTGACGACGCAATCTGTCCTGTTCAGGTGATTTCAGCCACTCCACCAATAGCCCGATGGTGTCGATCACGTCCTGCTGGCTATGGTGATGCTCCAATCGAAAGATGGCGGCAACCAGGTTACGGGTGTCCCGTGGCCAGCGTTCGCTGGCCACGATAGCGCCTTCATCCAGCAGCAGGTAGGACTGCGAAGGCTGGTAGCGCGCCAACTCTGTCGACACGGGGTGAATCAGCTCGGAAAGCTCCTGCGCCGCGCTCCAGCGTCTTTCTCCATTGTAGAGGACGATGGGCAGTACCGGCGGTAACCGGCGCCCTCTGGCCAGTTTCCTCTGTTTCACCAGATCCTGATGCAGTAGCCCGACGTAGGTCATGATGCGCAGCGCCATAAAGGAATCGACGCTACTCTGGAACTCGATCAGCAGGTAGAGGTACAGCCAGTCATCGCCAAGGCGCACCCGCCAGATCACGTCATCCTCGCGGTCGCGAAGGTCATCCGTCACGAAACTGCCACTGACCTTCTCCAGGGTGTCCAGGTCCAGTTGCTCGACCCACTCGCCCTCGACGAACCCCGTCAACAGGTCACGCACCACTGTGGACTCGCTGAACAGCAGCTTGTAGCTCTGGTCGTGTCGATCACTCATGGCGGGCTACTCAGTCCAGGCATCCTGCACCGCAGAGTGACGTCGAATCACGCTCTTCTCGAGCCGGCACGTTTACCGCGGCACAGACCCGACTCGCCAGTGAGTTTCCCGGAGCAAAATGGCGGAAGGTGCCGATGATCGGGCGTCTACCACCAGACGAGAGACGAAGCGCCAAGACGTTGAGCCGAGTGCTGCCCCTTCCACCAAGGTCTACTCCATTCGATGCAGTTTTGTCTTGCTCGAAATGTCAGACATTAACTATAGTAACGTTGAACATTATGGAGGCCGCGATGGACGTTCTCGCTTCACTCCCGAGGCCGACCGAGGGGCGCGGCGCAGCGGTACTGGCCGAGGTGCTGGCCCGGGCGATCCTGTCGGGGCTCTGGCAGCCGGGGGATGTCTTTCCCCGTGAGCTGGATCTTTGCCAGCACTTCGAGGCCAGCCGCAATCGGGTGCGCAACGCCCTCGCCGAGCTCAGCTCGGCGGGACTGATCGAGCGCACCGCCGGTCGTGGCACCCTGGTGCGCGATATCGTCGACTGGCACCTGCTGGACCCGCAGATGAGTGGCTGGATGGCGAGCCTGGACGCCCCCCACCCGCAACTGGTCGAAGCGGTGTTCGCCTTTCGCCTGGCAGCAGAGCCCTATATCGGGGAGCTGGCGGCACACCACGCCACCGGCGAAGACCTTGCGTGTATCGAACGCGCCTTCGAAGGCATGCGGGATACCGCCGATACGCCGGAGCAACGGCTGGCCCACGCCGAACACGACGTGGCCTTTCACGACGCCATCTATCGTGCCAGCCACAATCTGGTCTGGCGCCAGATGGGACTGCTGCTGAGGCCCTCCATCGTCGCCTTGATCCAGCGCTCGCAACGTCAGGCCGACGGTCCTGACAATGGCCTGACGGACGAGCCATCGGGCAGCAACGCCCCCGGACTCAGCGATAGCCTGGAGCGCCATCGCCAACTACTCGAGGCGATTCGCCTGAAGCAGCCGAAACAGGCACGCCGTGCCACCGAATTGCTGCTGGAGCGCACCGCCCGGGACCTGGGCAACCCGCTACCGGGCAACGGGGTCGCGTCACCCACGTCGAGCAGGAGGTGAGCCCGTCCGCTTCCCATTTTCCCCCTCCTCCCCATCAACACCGGGCCATCGGCCCTCACAAGAGGCATCGACCATGAAGATCACCAAGCTCAAGACCTGGCAAGTTCCCCCGCGCTGGCTGTTTCTCAAGATCGAAACGGATGAGGGCGTCTACGGCTGGGGCGAACCGGTGGTAGAAGGGCGTGCCGCCACCGTGGAAGCCGCGGTGCACGAGCTGTCCGACTACCTGATCGGCCAGGACCCGCGCAACATCGAGCACCTGTGGAACGTGATGTATCGCGCCGGCTTCTATCGTGGCGGCCCGATCCTGATGTCCGCCATCGCCGGCATCGACCAGGCGCTGTGGGATCTCAAGGGCCGTGAGCTCGGCGTGCCGGTGCATCAGCTGCTCGGCGGCAAGGTGCGCGACAAGATGCGCATGTACGCCTGGACCGGCGGCGACCGCCCGGCCGACGTCGGTGTTGGCGCCAAGGCGCTGGTGGATCAGGGCTTCACCGCCTTCAAGATGAACGGCACCCCGGAGATGCAGATCGTCGATTCCCACAAGAAGATCGATGATGCCGTGGCCCGCGTGGCCGAGGCTCGTGATGCGGTAGGCGGCGACGTCGGTATTGCCGTGGACTTCCACGGTCGCGTGCACCGCCCCATGGCCAAGACCCTGATGCGCGAGCTCGAACCCTATCACCTGATGTTCATCGAGGAGCCAGTGGCCCCCGAGCACCTGCCGGCGCTGAAGCATATCGCCCAGGACCTGGCGACGCCGATCGCCACCGGTGAGCGCCTGCACACACGCTTTGCGTTTCGTGATCTGCTCGCCGATGGCATGGTCGACATCATCCAGCCCGACCTGTCGCACTGCGGCGGCATCAGCGAGGGCCTCAAGATCGCGACCCTGGCCTCGGCGTTTGATGTGGCCATGGCGCCGCACTGTCCGCTCGGCCCGCTGACGCTCGCCGCCTCGTTGCAGCTCGATGCGGTGTGCCACAACGCCTTTATTCAAGAGCAGAGCATGGGCATCCACTACAACAAGGACAACGACGTGCTCGACTATCTGGTCGACAAGTCGGCGTTGGCTATCGCCGATGGCTTCTGCGCCATCCCGGAAGGCCAGGGGCTTGGCGTCGAGATCGACGAGGCCTTCGTCGAGGAGCGCGCCAAGATCGGCCACCGCTGGCGCAACCCGGTGTGGCAGCACGAGGATGGCTCCGTCGCCGAGTGGTAAGCTCGCGCCACCGCGCCTACCCTGCTTGACAGTCGTGACGCGTCCCTCGCGCCGGGGCGCGTCGTCGCGTTGCATTGGCCCAGGATGACGAAAGGAGTTTCCATGAGCGATACCCCCTCTGCCGCCCCCTCGAGCACGCCCACCACCGCGCCGTCCCCCTGTCTCGGCCACGCCGAGGTGCTCGTCGAAAAGCGCTGCGAACTGGGTGAAGGACCGAGCTGGGATGGCGCTCGCGGCGAGTTCCGCTGGCTCAACATTCTCGGCCGCGAGCTGCATCGCTACCATCTGGCGCTCCGCGAACACCGCGTCACCGCCCTGCCGGTCCTGACCTCCTTCGCCGCGCCCCTGGCCAGCGGCGATGACCTGCTGGTCACCGAGCATGGCCTCGCCCGCCTCATCGGCCACCAGGACGATGAAGCCAAGCTCGCACCTTGGCGCGACGTCGAGGCCGACAATGCCATCACCCGCAGCAACGACGCTCGCCTCGATCGCCAGGGCGGCCTGTGGTTCTCGACCATGGGCAAGGCCGCCGAGCCCGGCGCCGGCAGTTTATACCGGCTCTATCGGGGGCAGATACACGTGCTCAGGCGCCATATCTCCATCCCCAATGCCCTGTGTTTCTCCCCCGACGGGCGCCTGGCCTACTTCACCGACACGGTGACCGGCGTGGTAATGCGCTGGCCCCTCGATCCCGATGGTTTTCCCCTGCGTCGCGACGGGGCGGCCTTTGTCACCGGTGCCACCCAGGATCAGACGGAGCCACCTGCGCTGATCGAGCCCGAGCCCTGGGCCGACTTCAGCGCCGACGCCGGCAATCCGGACGGCGCGGTGGTCGATAGCCTCGGCTACATGTGGTTGGCGCTGTGGGGAGCGGGACGCGTCGCTCGCCTCGACCCCGAGGGCCGCGAGGTCGGCCACGTCCGCGTCGACGCCGAGCAGCCCTCGTGCCCGGCCTTCGGCGGTCGCGACTTGACGACGCTGTTGATCACCACGGCCACCGAGGGCAAGACGACGCTTGCCGAGGGCGCCCATGACGGCGCCACCTTCATCATCGACCTGGCAGCGGCGCTGCCAGGCGTGCGCGGCCTCGAAGAAGCCCCGCTAAAGCTGAACTAGACGAGGCTGAACCAGGCGTCGATCGCACCGAGCGCGACCATCTTGCATTCCGCACCCAAGCGAGTGAGGCTCATGGCATCGACTCAAGGAGAGATTCCCATGCCCCAGCCATCCGACTCCCCCCGCGTTGCCATCGTCACCGGCGGCTCTCGCGGCATCGGCGCCGCCATCAGCCGACGCCTGGCCGACGAAGGCTTCGCCGTGGTCATCAACTACGCCAGCTCGGCGGATATCGCCGAGGCCCTGGCCGACAAGATCGAGCAGGCCGGCGGCCAGGCCATCGCGGTGGCCGCCGACGTCGCCAGTTCCCATGACGTCGCGCGCCTGTTCGACGCCGCCATGGAGCACTTCGGACGCATCGATGCGCTGATCAACAACGCCGGCGTGCTCACCACCATGCCCCTGGCCGAGGTCAGCGACGAGCTCTTTAGTCAGCATTTCCAGGTCAATACCCAGGGCACCTTCAACACCCTGCGCGAGGCCTACGCGCGGCTCGAGGATGGCGGACGCATCGTCAATATCTCGAGCACGGCGCTGGCCCTGAACCTGCCCGGCTACGCCATCTACAATGCGACCAAGGCCGCGGTCGAGTCGTTCACCCGGGTCTACGCCAAGGAACTGCGTGGGCGTCGTATCACCGTCAACGCGCTGGCACCGGGGCCTGTCGACACCGAGCTGTTCCGCACCGGCAAGACATCCGAGCAGATCGAGTACTTCGCCAACCTGCCGCCGCTGGAGCGCCTCGGCACGCCACAGGATATCGCCGCGGCGGTGGCCTTCCTGCTGCGCCATGAGGCGGAATGGATCAACGGCCAGGTGATTCGCGCCAACGGCGGCATCGCCTAGCCACCCGCGACGCCCCAGGGCACACCGCCTTTGCGCCCGGCAGGCGCTCCCGGCCCTACTGCAGGCGCATGATATCGGCATAGAGTGGCGCCAGCCGGCCGAGCAGGCTGTTGCGTGGGCCGATGGCGACCCCTTCTTGTATCAAGGCCTCGCGCAGGTGCTCGACCACGGCGTTGAAGTGGGCATCGGTGAGGCCCATGTGCTGGTGGGAACGGTCCAGCGGCGGTCCATTGTAGGTACAGGGGCCGTCGCTGACATCGCACAGCAAGGTGGTGAACGCCTCGACGAACTGATCGATGTTGGTGCTGGCGAAGAACGGCAGCACCTCGGGGTCGTCGGCCAGGCGTCGCGTGAAGCGCTCGACCACCGCGTCGAGTCCCGGCTCCCCCCCAAGCTGTTGATACAGGGACGTTGAGCCTGTCGCGCAGCCGCTCAACCCCAGCGCCAGCATCGCGATCGCCAAGAATGTGTGACGTGCCTTCACCCTCGCCTCCCGAGACCAGGACAGGGCCCAGCGGCCGCCCTGGCAGCTGCGACCATTGGTAGCGCCCTTGCCGGTCGGTGTTTGCCCCACGCCGGCCCGCTCATAGTGCCAACTGCAGAGACCATTGGTAGCGCCCTTGCCGGTCGGCGTTTGCCCCACGCCGGCCCGCTCACAACGCCAACTGCAGAGACCATTGGTAGCGCCCTTGCCGGTCGGTGTTTGCCCCACGCCGGCCCGCTCACAACGCCAACTGCAGAGACCGTTGGTAGCGCCCTTGCCGGTCGGTGTCTGCCCCACGCCGGCCCGCTCATAATGCCAACTGCAGAGACCATTGGTAGTGCCCTTGCCGGTCGGTGTTTGCCCCACGCCGGCCCGCTCATAGTGCCAACTGCAGAGACCATTGGTAGCGCCCTTGCCGGTCGGTGTTTGCCCCACGCCGGCCCGCTCATAGTGCCAACTGCAGAGACCATTGGTAGCGCCCTTGCCGGTCGGTGTTTGCCCCACGCCGGCCCGCTCATAGTGCCAACTGCAGAGA
>NZ_JBQXYF010000018.1:0-90859 GCF_052645355.1 Halomonas sp. V046 | reverse complement strand
CCGGCGAAGGCGAGCCGCAGACGCCGACCCTCGACGTGACCCTGACGGTGACGGACGGCGACGGCGACGAGGCCGACACGACCATCATGCTGCCGATCGGCCCCGACACCGGCCCGGTCACCCCGGATAGCGACGGGGATCCTGCGACCGAGTCTCCGACCTTACTGCTGGATGAAGATGGGCTGACGGACGGCATCAAGGAAGGCGAGGGTGATCGGGGCGACGGCGCCGTCGTCGCCACAGGACAACTGGGATTCGATTACGGGGCCGATGGTCCCGCCCAGAGCGGTGCTTTCGTCTGGTCTCTCGATGGACTACCCGCCATGACCAGCCATGATAAACCGATTACCTATAGCCTCGCCGACGAGGGCCTTACCGTGAAAGCGACAGACAGCGATGGCAACGCAGTGTTCTCGGTCACAGTGACCGACGCCGAGAAAGGTGAGGTCGAGGCCACCCTGTATCAGGATGTCGACCACGGCGATACGCTGCAGGAAGATGATATCGATGTGACGCTCGGGTACTCGATCACAGACGGCGATGGCTCGACGGCCGTCGGCCACGTCAATGTGGTCATCAACGACGATGCTCCATCCGTTGGTCCCGGCATCGACCTCGGCTCGCTGTTTCCGCAGACCGCCGCTCAGTTCCAGGCTCTGACGGCCCTGCGGGCGGAGCCCGTGACCGAGTCGGACTCGGCACCGCACGCTGATGTGTTGCCCGTGGCGGAGGTGTTCGCCTGGGAGTTGGGACAGACGCCCCAGGCGGAGTCGGCCATGCTGGCGACAGACGGCGCTACGACCCTGGCGGAGCTGTCGCTGGAGTTGGGCGACCTGATCGACGACAGCGGCGACAATGCGCTGTCGGATTACCTGCTGGCGACCCAGGAGGGTGACGATACGGTGGTCTTCGTGAAGCCAGGGGGAGGCTTGAGCGTGGACGGCAGCAACGCCGACCAGCAGCTGACGCTGGCGGGGGTCGATATGGGGGGCGACAGCGACGCCTTCCTCGCGCGGCTGCTGGATAACGGCGCGGCGCAAGTCGAGTAGGCCTAAGCGACGATGCGAAGGCCCACGGCGAGTTTGCCGTGGGCTCTTGCTTGTCGCCGCGGGGGTGATGGGTAGCCGCGTCTGCGCACGCTATCCCGGTCCGCGACGACAGACCTGCTCGTCAGGCGGGGTCGACCGATCGTTCCTGCTGAGGGGTCCTGTCGGCGAGTCGTGCCACCATGGCGGTGACCATGCGAGTGGAATGGTCGGCAGCCTGCTCCAGGAAGGCGTCGAAGGACAGGTGGTTGTCACCTTGGCCGGCGATGTCCGACAACGCACGGATGACCACGAAGGGGCAGCCATACAGGTGGCAGGTCTGGGCGATGGCCGCGGCCTCCATTTCTGCGGCCAGCATGGTAGGGAAGCGTGATCGCGTGAGAGAGACCAGGTCGGGACACGCCATGAAGACGTCACCGGTGGCGATCAGGCCTTCCACCACCCGCACCTCATCCATGGCTTCGATACATTCTCGGGCCACGGACACCAGGCGCTCGTCGGGCAGGTAGGCCGCCGGCATGTTGGGCACCTGACCGTGCTCGTAGCCAAATACCACGGCATCGACGTCGTGGTGGCGCACTTCACTGGAAACGACGATGTCGCCTACGTCGAGGCCCTTGCCGAAACCACCGGCTGAACCGGTATTGATGATCGCCTCGGGCTGATAGGTGTCCAGCAGCAGGGTGGTGCCAATGGCGGCATTCACCTTGCCGATGCCGGACTGCAGCACAATGACCTCCACGCCGTGAAGCTTGCCACAATGGAAGGTCGAGCCGACGTGGTTTCGCGTGGTGACGTCTTCCAGTTGAGCGGCGAGCCGGGCGACCTCCTGGGCCATGGCGCCGATGATGCCGATGCGTTTCATCTTGGGACCTATCTCCTGGTGGGCGTTGAGTGGTGGGTGTCAGGCAAAGACCTGGGTCCATTCGGTGCGCTTGGCGAGCAGGTCTCGTGCGAGCTGCTGAGCCCCCTCGAGACTGTGGCTGGCGGCCCAACCGCATTGCATCTCGTTGCACGCGGGCACTTCCGTGGCGCTGAGCACGTCGTTCAGCGTGCCCTCGATGAGTGCAAGCACGTCGTCATAATCGTCATGGTTGATCATGGCGATATAGAACCCGGTCTGGCAGCCCATGGGGCTGATATCGACGACCTTGTCGGAGTGATTGCGTGACAGTTCAGCCATCAAGTGCTCGAGGGAATGCAGCGCCGGCATCTCCATATGGCCGTGATTAGGCTGGCAGATGCGCAGGTCGTACTTGTGAATGCTATCGCCGTTCATGCCGGTCTTGATGTCGGCAAGGCGCACGTAGGGGGCCTTCACCTTGGTGTGATCCAGGTTGAAGCTTTCGACATTCATCTTCTTATCGGTCATCGGCATACCTCGTAGGTTGGTGAGAATCCGCAGTCGGTGGCTGGCCCGACGCCCCGAGCCGGGACCGGATCGTGCCGGCGCCGTCGGGAGCGCATGGGTTGGCTGGTCGAGTCCGAATCTACCGGCTCGCCGGTAGGCGTTGATCTGTCGGCGAGCGAGGCCGGCGCGACCAGGCTAGCCCCTGCCGCGGTCAGGGCGACGTTGCGTTTGCCGGGCCGGTGGCATCGTGGATGTCGGCGGCCATGAGCGTGTTTTCCAGCAGGCAGGCGACGGTCATGGGGCCGACGCCGCCGGGAACCGGTGTGATGTGGCTGGCCCGCTCGGCAGCGGCGTCGAAGTCGACGTCGCCCACCAGACGGCCGTCCTCCTGTCGATTGATGCCCACATCGATGACGATCGCCCCATCGCGTACCCACTCGCCCTTGACCAGCCCCGGTTTGCCCACGGCAACGACGAGCAGTTCGGCGCGCCGGACGTGCTGCTCTAGGTCGCGCGTGAAACGGTGGCAGACGGTGGTGGTGCAGCCGGCCAGCATCAGTTCCAGGGCCATGGGGCGGCCGACGATGTTGGAGGCACCGACGACCGTGGCATTGAGCCCGCGCACGGGGAGATCGCTGTGTTGAAGCAGTGTCATGACGCCCTTGGGGGTGCAAGGCCTGAGCAACGGCAGGCGCTGAGCGAGTCGTCCAAGATTGTAAGGATGAAAGCCGTCGACGTCCTTGTCGGGGCGAATTCGCTCGAGGATAGGGCGGGCGTCGAGGTGTTCGGGGAGCGGCAGCTGCACGAGGATGCCGTCTATGCTTGAATCGTCATTCAGACGATCGACCAGCGCCTCGAGTTCTTGCTGTGAGGTCGAGGCCGGCAGGGCATGTTGAACGGAGCGGATGCCGGCATCCTGGCAAGCCTTGTGCTTGTTGCGCACGTACACGCGTGATGCCGCGTCCTCGCCCACCAACACCACGGCCAGACCCGGGGGGCGCCCACCGGCCTCGAGGCGAGCCTGCACCTGGCGGGCGACCTGTTGGCGGACGGTAGCGGCGATCGACTTGCCGTCGATAAGTTGGGCGGTCATTGGCTTCCCTCGGAAAATGATGGTGGTGAGTCCACGGGGGACGATCAAAATGGGGGAGGGGATTTTCGCACGCCTGGTGGCTAAGGCAAAGCGTCATTGGCGAGGCCTTGGTGGGCTTTGTGTTTCGCTTCACTTGACGTGGGCGAAAAGTTCCGTAGAATACGCAGCGCTTGACGAGGCCAATGCGGCGGCGTCAAGGCCGTGCAGTAAGCCGGCGGGGTGTAGCGCAGTCTGGTAGCGCACCTGCTTTGGGAGCAGGATGTCGGGGGTTCGAATCCCTCCACCCCGACCACAACGTTTTGATTGATCGGGTTTTTTTGTCAGTCTGAGGTTGTGGTGAGGCGTTTGGTTTTGTAGAATGCGCCTATAGCTCAACCGGATAGAGCAACGGCCTTCTAAGCCGTAGGTTGCGGGTTCGAGTCCTGCTGGGCGCGCCATAAACTGGTGGTTCAGGCGGGTCGTCGAGACGCCGGTCGGGTTGAGTGAAGCAGTGGTTGCGCCAGTGCCGGTTAGCGGTACTTGGGTGGTAATGGCTGAAGTGATTTATTGCAGTGCTGTCGTTATGGTGGGTGTAGCTCAGTGGTAGAGCCCCGGATTGTGGCTCCGGTGGTCGTGGGTTCGATCCCCATCATCCACCCCATGGCGACGATAGTGGTAGCAGTATCCAGGCAGTGGTGGGTGTAGCTCAGTGGTAGAGCCCCGGATTGTGGCTCCGGTGGTCGTGGGTTCGATCCCCATCATCCACCCCAGTGCCTCCCTTCTTTTGGTCGTCAGCGCGTCCGCGTGGTGATCTCCGTGTTGTTCTAGTTGTCTTTTTCAGGTGTTCGCCAAGCCTAAGTGGGCTTTCGCGTACCGTCTCGGTTTTCGGACATTCCGGTCGTCGATATGCTGCCATGGCTCGGTCATGAGCGGTGCTTTTTCGTTCGTGTTTTCCTGGCCGCGAGACGTTGGCCGGTTCCTGCGGGCAAGAGGTGCTGCCCGGGGGTTGGTCCAGGGGCTTAGTCAGGGTCCTTGGTCAGGGTCCTTGGTCAGGGTCCTTGGTCAGGGTCCTTGGTCAGGGGTCTTGTCAGGGACCTGTCGTCTCGGTCTTGTTTCGCGCGAAGCCCCCGTTTTTTGACGCTGTGGTGGCAATTTTGCCGGTTTCCCCTTGGAAATCGTGGGTTGCTCCCCCATGTAGTGGGTCTTGGCGCTTGCCAGTATCGGGTGGGGTTCTTAAAATCCCCCCTTTGACGCTTTATCTTTTTCCAGTACGCCACCAGTCGGTAGAGGACTATTCATGCAAGTTTCCGTCGATACGACCTCCCAGATCGAACGCCGCATCAGTGTGCAGGTGCCGGCCGCTGAGATCGACGAGGCCGTCGCCTCCCGTCTCAAGGATGCCGCCAAGAACGTTCGCCTTGACGGCTTCCGCCAGGGCAAGGTGCCGATGTCGGTGATTCGCCAGCGCTATGGCAGCGAAGTCCGCAACGAAGTGGTTGGCGAAGTCATGCGCGAGCGCTACGTCCGCGCCATCACCGACGAGAAGCTGAACCCGGCTGGCTACCCCCAGATCGAGGCCAGTGTCAACGAGGCCGGCAAGGATCTCGAATTCACCGCGACCCTCGAGATCTACCCGGAAATCGAGCTGGCCTCGATTGAAGGCACCGCGGTCGAGCGCCCGGTGGTCGAGGTGTCCGAGGCGGACGTCGACGAAATGATCGAGACCCTGCGCAAGCAGAATGCTGCCTGGGAAGAGGTGGACCGCGCCGCGCAGGACGGCGACCAGATCAATATCGACTTCCAGGGCTTCCTCGGCGATGAGCCGTTTGAAGGCGGTAGCGCCGAAGGTCATGACCTGGTCATCGGCTCCGGTAGCTTCATTCCTGGCTTCGAAGAGCAGTTGATTGGCGCCAAGGGCGGTGATGCCAAGGAAATCCAGGTCACCTTCCCCGAGGACTATCAGGCCGAGAATCTGGCCGGCCAAGAGGCGACCTTCAAGGTCACGGTCAACGCCGTGAAGGGACAGGCATTGCCCGAGGTAGACGCTGAGTTTATCGAGAAATTTGGTGTCGAAGCCGGTGATGTCGACGCTTTCCGCGCCGAGGTCAAGAAGAACATGACCCGCGAGGCCGAGCAGGCGGTCGAGAATCGCGTCAAGCAGCAGGCGCTCGAAGCGCTGAAGAAGGCCAACGACATTCCGGTGCCCCAGGCGCTGATTCAGCAGGAGACCGACGGTCTCAAGCGCCAGGCCGCCCAGCAGTTTGGCCTTGGTGAGGACTTCGATGTCAGCCAGTTGCCCAACGAGTTGTTTGCCGAGCAGGCCAAGAGCCGTGTGCAGGTCGGCTTGCTGCTCGCCGAGGTGATCAAGTCCGCAGAGCTCGACGCTAGTGACGACGAGATCAAGGCCAAGGTCGAGGAGCTTGCGCAGCAGTACCAGGAGCCGCAGCAGGTCGTCGAGTACTACATGGGCAACGAGCAGATGAAGAATCAGGTCAAGTCTGCGCTGCTCGAAGAGAAAGCCGTGGCCCAACTGCTCGAGCAGGCTAGCGTGAAGGACGTCGAGATGTCCTATCAGCAAGTGCTGGCCGCTGCTCAGCAGCAGGGCGAAGAGGCCGAAGGCGACAGCGACGAGGCTTGATTCGTCGCCGCGGCCGGCCCGACAGGGTCGGCCGGGTCGTGCTTTCCCCATACACCGGATGCAAGGACATCACCCGATGAGCAACGAGTTCGACATTCAAGCCGCCGGTGGGCTGGTTCCCATGGTGGTAGAGCAGAGCGCGCGCGGTGAGCGTGCCTACGATATCTACTCCCGGCTGCTCAAGGAGCGCGTGATCTTCCTGGTGGGCCCGGTGGAAGACTACATGGCCAACCTGCTGGTTGCGCAGTTGCTGTTTCTCGAATCCGAGAACCCCGACAAGGACATCCATCTGTACATCAATTCGCCGGGCGGGTCGGTGACGGCGGGGATGTCGATCTACGACACCATGCAGTTCATCAAGCCGGACGTGTCGACCGTGTGCATCGGTCAGGCAGCCAGCATGGGCGCCTTGCTGCTTGCCGGCGGGGCGGCGGGCAAGCGCTATTGCCTACCCAACTCGCGGATGATGATTCATCAGCCGCTCGGTGGTTATCAAGGGCAGGCGTCGGACATCGAGATTCATACCCGTGAAATTTTGGGCATCCGCGAACGACTGAACCAGATCCTGGCGGAGCATACCGGTCAGGATATTGAAACCATCGCCAAGGATACCGACCGCGACAACTTCATGAACGGCGCCCAGGCCAGCGAGTATGGCCTGATTGATGCCGTGCTGGATAAGCGGCCGACATCCTGATAGCGTGACTTGATAGCGTAGAGTCGGCCAGGCCGTCGCCTAGGGCGACCAGCGGTTAGACTGACGCACCAGGCTGGCGCTTCAGGCTAAGAGACAGCTCAGAGGCACCAGGCTGGCAAGTTCCGCGCAATGATTACGTGATTCCGGTGGCCCAAGTGGCTGCCGCTGCCAGAGAGGTACGCGAATGGCCGACGGCAAAGGCAAGGACGACAACGGCAAGCTTCTGTACTGCTCATTCTGCGGCAAGAACCAGAATGAAGTGCGTAAGCTGATTGCCGGTCCGTCCGTGTATATCTGCGATGAGTGTGTCGATCTCTGTAACGACATCATTCGCGAAGAAGTTCTCGATGCCGATGCCGAGAGCGATGAGGAGCGTCTGCCCGCTCCGCGCGAGATTCGTCACACTCTCGACGACTACGTGATCGGTCAGGACCGCGCCAAGACGGTGCTGTCCGTGGCGGTCTATAACCACTACAAGCGTCTGCGGCACAGCGGCAAGGACGAGGTCGAGCTCGGCAAGTCCAATATTTTGCTGATCGGACCGACCGGTAGCGGCAAGACACTGCTCGCCGAGACCCTGGCGCGGCTGTTGAATGTTCCCTTCACCATCGCCGACGCGACGACCCTCACCGAGGCGGGTTATGTGGGCGAGGATGTCGAGAATATTATCCAGAAGCTGTTGCAGAAGTGTGATTACGATGTCGACAAGGCCGAGCGTGGCATTGTCTACATCGACGAGATCGACAAGATCTCGCGCAAGTCGGATAACCCCTCCATCACTCGGGATGTGTCCGGTGAGGGTGTGCAGCAGGCGTTGCTCAAGCTGATCGAGGGCACGACGGCCTCGGTGCCGCCGCAGGGTGGGCGCAAGCATCCCCAGCAGGAGTTCCTGCAGGTCGATACCGGTAACATTCTGTTCATCGTCGGTGGGGCTTTTGCCGGCCTGGACAAGGTGATCCGTGATCGCGCCGAAACGGGCGGCATCGGCTTCAACGCCGAGGTCAAGAGCAAGGATGAGAGCAAGGGCGTCGGTGATCTTCTGCTCGAGGTCGAGCCGGAAGACCTGGTCAAGTTTGGCCTGATTCCCGAGTTCGTCGGCCGACTGCCGGTGATCGCCACGCTGACCGAGCTTAGCGAGGATGCGCTGATCCAGATTCTGACGGAGCCCAAGAACTCGCTGGTCAAACAGTATGCCCGGCTGTTCGATATGGAGAACGTCGAGCTGGACTTCCGCGAGGATGCGCTGCGAGCGGTGGCTCACAAGGCCATGGCGCGCAAGACCGGCGCCCGCGGGCTGCGCTCGATTCTCGAGTCCGTGTTGCTCGACACCATGTACGAGATTCCTTCCCTGGAAGGCGTGTCCAAGGTGGTGATCGACGGCTCCGTGATCGCGGGAGAGAGCGATCCGCTGTTGATCTACTCGCAACAGGATCAGGAAGAGCAGCCGCGGGTCGACGGTACCGACGGCTGAGCACGATTTGTGCTGTCAGCGACGCCAACGAAGGGGCCGCCGATGCGGCCCCTTTGTTTGCCAGAGCGCTTTGCCAACGACCTGGCCGTGAGTGGTTGGCTGGCGAGGGGGCGCCGGAGCGACTAGCCGGAAGCGATGCGGATGGCGTCGGGGAAGCGAGCCCGTCAACCCGAGCCAGTCAGTCGTGTTTCGCTGTGCCCTCGGGGCCTGTCCATCGAGTCGCCGCTCTCCATTGGTCCGGCCCCCGCACAGGCCCTTGGCGAAGCCGGTTCGGTAGCCAGGCAGGTTCCCGCTCGCGGTGGTGTGGTTCTGGTGGCTCGCCCTTGCAATGCCGGCCGGGTGCCCCCACCCACAGAGTATTCATTCGCTTTGTTTGAGGAACGTCTGCGATGCAGCAGAACGCCGAACAGACTCTAAGTCTGCCCCTTTTGCCGCTGCGTGATGTGGTGGTCTATCCGCAGATGGTCATTCCGCTGTTTGTCGGCAGAGAGAAGTCGATTCAGGCGCTCGAGGCCGCCATGGCGGACGACAAGCGTGTCTTGCTGGTCGCCCAGCGGGAAGCGAGCAAGGATGATCCCGATGATGAGGATCTGTTCGCCATCGGCACCGTGGCCGAGATCATGCAACTGCTCAAGCTCCCCGATGGTACGGTCAAGGTATTGATCGAGGGGGAGTCTCGGGCCGATATTCGAGGCATCATCGCCGACGACGCCGGCTTTAGCCGGGCCGATGTGGTGCTCAGGAGCAGTGAGCCGCTGAGTACCCGCGAACAGGAGTCTCTCGTTCGCGTACTGCTCAACCAGTTTGAACAGTACGTCAAGATGTCGAAGAAGGTGCCTAACGAGGTGCTCAACTCGCTGTCGGGAATCGAGGATCCGAGCCGCCTGGTCGACACCATCTGCGCGCATCTCTCGCTCAAGATCGACGACAAGCAGCAGCTCCTCGAGATGGATCGCGTGCGCGATCGCATCGAACATCTGATGGCGCTGATCGAGTCCGAGATCGACCTGCTTCAGGTGGAAAAGCGTATTCGCTCCCGGGTCAAGGACCAGATGGAGAAGTCTCAGCGCGAGTACTACCTCAATGAGCAGATGAAGGCCATCCAGAAGGAGATGGGCGAGCTCGAGAATGTGCCCAACGAGGCCGACAAGTACGAGCAGGCCATCAACGACTCGGGCATGCCCAAGGAGGCCGCGGACAAGGCCAACCAGGAGCTTGGGAAGTTGCGGATGATGTCTCCCTCGTCCGCCGAGGCGACCGTGGTGCGCTCCTATCTCGACTGGCTGGTGTCGGTGCCGTGGAAGAAGCGTACTCGGGTCAAGCACGACCTGGTGCACGCCCAGAAGGTGCTGGATGAGGACCACTACGGGCTGGACGAGGTCAAGGAGCGGATCCTCGAGTATCTCGCCGTTCACAAGCGGGTCAAGAAGCTCAAGGGGCCTGTACTGTGTCTGGTGGGGCCTCCGGGGGTCGGCAAGACGTCGTTGGGCAAGTCCATCGCCCGCGCGACGAACCGCAAGTACGTTCGACTGGCGCTTGGCGGTGTTCGTGACGAATCCGAGATTCGTGGCCATCGCCGCACCTATATCGGCTCGCTGCCCGGTAAGCCGATCCAGCGCATGGCCAAGGCCGGGGTCAAGAACCCCCTGTTTCTGCTCGACGAGGTCGACAAGGTCGGGATGGACCATCGGGGCGACCCGGCGTCTGCGCTGCTCGAGGTGCTCGACCCCGAGCAGAACAATGCCTTCAGCGATCACTACCTGGAGCTCGACTACGACCTCTCCGAGACGCTGTTCATCTGTACCGCCAATTCGATGAACATTCCCGGGCCGCTGCTCGATCGCATGGAGGTCATTCGTCTGCCGGGCTATACCGAAGACGAGAAATTGGCCATCGCGATGCGCTACCTGGTACCCAAGCAGCTCAGCGCCAACGGCTTCAAGGCCGATGAGCTCGAGTTCGGCGACGACGCGGTGCTGGAGTTGATCCGCTACTACTCGCGGGAAGCGGGGGTGCGTGAGCTCGAGCGTCAGATTGCCAAGGTCTGCCGCAAGGTGCTGCGTGAGCGGCTCGAGAAGGAAGGCAAGGCTGGTGCGCTCGGCTCCCAAGCACTGACCGCCGCGGATATCGAGGCCTATGCGGGCGTCCGCCGTTACAGCTACGGACTGGCCGATCAGCAGGATCAGGTCGGGCGTGTGACCGGTCTCGCCTGGACCTCGGTAGGCGGCGAGTTGCTCAACATCGAGTCGGTGGTGACGCCGGGCAAGGGGCGGATCAACAAGACCGGCTCCCTGGGCGATGTCATGAAGGAGTCGGTCAGCGCCGCCCAGACGGTCGTCAGGGCGCGTGCGGAGGCACTCGGCATAGACCCGGAGCGCTTCGAGAAGGAAGACTTGCATATCCATGTGCCCGAGGGCGCGACGCCCAAGGATGGCCCTAGTGCCGGCGTCGCCATGGTTACCGCCATGGTCTCTGCCTTTACCGGCCGTGCGGTGCGCTGCGACGTTGCCATGACTGGTGAGGTCAACCTGCGCGGTGAGGTAATGCCTATCGGCGGGCTGAAGGAGAAATTGCTGGCTGCCAGGCGCGGTGGTATAAAGACAGTGCTAATACCCGAAGAGAACCGTCGAGACCTCAAGGAGGTCCCGTCCAATATCAAGGATGCCCTCGATATTCGTCCTGTTCGTTGGATTGATGAAGTCCTGCAAGTGGCTTTAGCGGAAAGGGCGGATCCGAAATCTGAGGATTCGTTACCCTCTGAGTCCGCTTCTACACATTCAATGGTCAGTACTCACTAGCGACTTTTTCGTCATTATGGTGGGAGTGAAATCCCGCCATGATGCGGATTGGCAGGGAAGGTTGCTTGACAGGTCTTTTGCCGCATTGCTATAAACTATCGCCATGCTGCGATCGTGCCTGTGGGCAAAGTAATCGCCGTTTTGAATCTTTTTTTGTAACAGTCAAGGGGTGAAGTGTGAACAAGTCCGAGCTGATCGATGCCATTGCTGCGTCTGCTGACATTCCGAAGGCCGCCGCTTCGCGTGCACTGGATGCCATGGTGGATTCCGTCACCGATAGCCTGAAGAACGGTGACAGTGTGTCACTGGTGGGTTTCGGTACCTTTACCGTCAAGGAGCGTGCCGCTCGTACTGGCCGCAATCCGCAGACCGGCCAGCCGATTGAGATCAGCGCCGCCAAGGTGCCTAGCTTCAAGGCCGGCAAGGCTCTGAAGGATTCGGTCAACTAAGGGAGTCTCCTTGGTTCGACGAATCAGGCCGAGGTGTCGCTGACAGCCGGTCCTATAAAAGGCGCATCGCTTCAGCGATGCGCCTTTTTTTGTCGGGGACTCGGCGTCACTGGCGATTCGAGCCGGAAGGCGGTCGCGGAGGACGCCCTTATGCGTATAATGTGGCCCGATCAGACTCAACCCTTCAGCAGAGGCGTGCATGCTGCAAAGTATTCGTGAGCGGTCCCAGAGCTGGGTCGCGAAGGTTATTATTGGCGCGGTGATCGTCACCATGGCGTTGTTCGGCGTGGAGTCGCTGGTGGGCCTGTTCGGCAACTCCGGCGACGAAGTCGCCAGCGTCAACGGTCAGAGCATTACCCGCCAACAGGTCGAGGGCAATGTCCAGCGGGCCTTGCGCAGTGGTCAGGTGCCGCCAGAGCAGGAGCGTGCCCTGCGCGGGCAGGTGCTGGACAGCTTGATCGCCGATCGCCTGATGTCGAGCTATGCCGACGACGGCGGGCTTCACCTGTCTGATGCACAGCTCGACCAGGTGATCGTCAATCGCAGCGAGTTTCAGGATGCCGATGGTCGCTTCGATCAAGACCTGTTTCGCAATCGGTTGGCCAGCGCTGGCTACACGCCGCTGTCGTTCCGGGCCCAGCTCGAGAAGGACCTGATGCGTCAGCAGATCCAGCTTGGGATGTCACTCAGTGACTTTACCCTCGAGGACGAGCAGCAGCGACTGGCGGATCTGCAGCGCCAGACCCGGAGCTTCCGTTACCACACACTGGTGGCGTCGGATCTCGATAGCCCGGTGGAGGTGAGCGACGAGGACCTGTCGCGCTACTACGCCGATCACCAGGATGAGTTCCTGCGTCCGGAACAGGTCAAGCTGGCCTACGTGATTGTCGATCGTGAGGCGATGGCCGCCGATGTCGATGTCGAGGAGGCCGATCTGCGCGAGGCCTGGGAGCAGAGTGCCGGACAGGCAGACCGTCGCGTGTCTCACATCATGTTGACCTTCGGTGACGAGCGCACCCGGGATGAGGCCGAGACCGAGCTCGACAATGCCAAGGCGCGTCTCGATGACGGCGAGAGTTTTGCCGATGTGGCCGCCGATGTGTCCGACGACACCTCGACCAGCGACGCCGGTGGCGACCTTGGGGTGATCACCCGCGGTATCTTCGGCGAGGCCTTCGAGAACGCGGCCTTCGGCCTTGACGAGGGGCAGGTGTCGGATATCGTCGAGACCGATAACGGACTTCACCTGATCAAGGTCACCGACATCGACCGGCCGAGCTTCGAGGAGGCCAGGCCCCGGCTGAGTGAGGATCTTGCCGAGGGCCAGGTCGAAGACGCGTTCAATGACAAGGTTCAGCAGCTGATCGACGAGAGCTTTGCCGCCGAGGACCTGCAGAGCGTCGCCGATGATCTTGGCGTCGAACTCAACCATAGTGACTGGGTCAGCCGCGACGCCGCCGAGGGCGTAATGGCCGAGCCCGGCGTCCTGGACGAGGCCTTCCGGGACGAAGTGTTGACGGACGGTTTCAACAGCGAAGTGATCGAACTCGACACCGACCGTCGCCTGGTGCTGCGGGTGACCGACCATCGTGAGGCCACGACCTTGCCGTTCGAGCAGGTCGCGGATCGCGTCGAAGGGGCCGTGCACCAGGCCAAGACCCGGGACGCGTTGATCGACCTCGCCGCCGAAAGGGCCCAGCAGCTCAAAGGCGGTCAGGACTTGGCCATCGACTGGCAGCAGGCCAGCGACGTCAGTCGGCAGCAGCAGAGCAACGTGCCCGATAGCGTGCTGGGGGCGGTCTTCCGCCTGCCACATCCGGAGCAGAACGGTCCCGTCTATGGGCGTGCCGTGGACGGAAACCGGGTGACACTGTTGGCCTTGGAGTCGGTCGGTAGCGGCGAGGTCAATGAGCAGATGGAAACGCTGGTGGCTTCCATGGCAGAGCGCATGCGCTCGCAGTCCGTGGTGCAGGGCTTGCTCGACTACTTGCGCGATACCGGGGAGATCGAGCGCCAGTAACTGGTGTCACGCACCATGACAAGGGCGCCTCACGGCGCCCTTGTTGGTTTTAGCGCCAAGTCGGTGGCTTTGGGCGGCGCTGCAACGCTGCAACGCTGCAACGCTGCGATGGCACCGATGCACGAGGATGCGGAATCTTGGCGGGTGAATCGTGCGCTATAATTATACCGTTATCTTACTGAATTGGTGAGTCGGTACTGACGCGACCCCGCTCCGAACCGGCCGGCCTGACACCCGTCTAACATGTCATACCGCGAAAATGGGTCCATGCCCAACCTTCCTGTGGGTCGCGGGGCGGGCAATGTACTACACCGTTCCATCGCCTCCTGGAGTCTGCATGAAGCCCCTTGCCCATGTTCCTACCCATATCGTCACCGGCTTTCTCGGCAGCGGGAAGAGCACCCTGATTCGGCGCTTGATCGACGCCAAGCCGCCGGGCGAACGCTGGGTGGTCATCGTTAACGAGTTCGGCAAGGTGGGCATCGACCAGGCCCTGTTTGGCACCTCCTCTGACGTCAAGGTGCGTGCGCTTCCCGGGGGCTGCCTGTGCTGCCAACTGGCGGTCGTTCTCAAGGCCGCCCTGGTGGAGGTCCTTCGCCGAGAACGCCCGGACCGCGTGATCATCGAGCCATCGGGGCTCGGCCATCCCTCGGGGCTGATCCGATTGTTGGGTGATCGGGACTTTGCCGGTGTGCTGGAGCTGCGCGAAGTGATAACGCTATTGGATCCGCGCCGTCTCGATGACGAACGCTGTCGCGATCACGAGACGTTCCGTGATCAGTTGGCGGTGGCGGATGGCCTGGTGGTGGCAATGACCGACCTGGCCACACCGGCCCAGCTCGAGCGCCTCGACGCCTGGCTTCGTGAACGTCGACCGGCGTTTCGTTGGGTCGAGCGGATCCGTCACGGCGAGCTGGCGATCGAGCGCTTGCTCCAGGGCGAGCGCCGCGACGCGGCGGTCATGCCCAGGTCGTTGCTCCACGTGCGTTCGGGGAGTCGGCCGAGCGATGAGGAGAGTGATGGGGCGGGGAACCCCGCCCCCTGTTTGACTCCTGGAGCCGCGACCGTCGAGGTGGGGGTGGCGCTGGGCTACCAGACGCTGGGATGGCGCTGGCATCCTGCCGAGCGTTTCGGCCTGGACCAGTTCATGGCGCGACTCGCCGAGCTGCCGAGCGATTGCCGGGTCAAGGCCGTGATTCATGCCGACCAGGGGTGGAAGAGCTATCATCGGGTCGCGGGCGTCGATACGATCGATGCGAGCCAGTGGCGTCGCGACTCGCGCCTCGAGATCATCTGTCCGGTCGATCAGCGCCTGGACGAAAACGCCTGGTCGCTAGCGCTGAACGCCTGTCGCATCCGCTGAGACTGAGCCCGGTGGGCACCCGGCGGCGGCATACGGCTAAAGCGAAAAGGCCGTCAGTTCGAGCTCACCGTTGTCGTCGAGCTTTAGCTGCCAGCCCTGTGCTTGGCTCCAGTCCCCCAGGACGTAGCGCTTGGCCGCCCGCCCATCGACCTCGAGGTCGTGGACATCCGGGCGGTGGGTGTGGCCATGGATCAGGGTCGTGACGCCATGATCGTGCATGACCTTGACCACTTCGTCCGGGGTCACGTCCATGATGTCCGCGGCCTTGGTGCTGTTGGCTTCGCCGGATTGCTCGCGCAGGCGTTGGGCCAGCGCTAGGCGCTCAGGAATCGGCATGGCCAGGATGCTGGCCTGCCATTGGGGATCCCGGGCCTGGGCCCGGAATGCCATGTAGGCATCGTCCCGGGTGCACAGGCTGTCACCGTGCATCAGCAGGATCCGGCGACCGTGGACATCGATCACGCTGGGGTCGGCGAGCAGCGAAGCCCCGGCCGCGGCGGCGAAGTCCTCGCCGAGCAGGAAGTCGCGGTTACCATGCATCAGGTGAAGGGTGGCGCCGCGCTGGGACGCGGCCTTCAGCGCCCGGGCCACACGCACCGCCAAGGCCGCATGGCCGCTGGGGTCGTGGTGCTCCAGGGCCATCAGGTCGTCGCCTATCCAGGCATCGAAGATGTCGCCCAGCAGGTACAGCGAAACCGGGTCTTGGGTGTTGCGTTCCAGCCAGTCGAGAAAGCCTTCGGTGAGCGCTGGGGCGGTGGGGTGCAGGTGCAGGTCGGATATCAGCAGGGTAGTCATGGCGAGCTCTTCGGTCCTCGACGGACCACGCCCGCAGAGCGGGCGTGGTGAGCGAAAAGAGTCAAACGGGCGGCTACCGAGCGTCGCCCGGCGTCAGGTATCGCTGACGACTCGGTGGCGTCTTTGGCTCAGGCGTGTCGGTTGGTTCAGGCGTCTTCCTTGATATACGCCCGTTGAATGACCACATCATCGGCCGGTACATCCGCGTGCATGCCGCGGCGAGTCGTGGCAACGTTCTTGATGCGCTCGACCACGTCCATGCCGTCGACGACGCGTCCGAAAACACAATAGCCCCAACCTTGCATGTTCTTGCCGGTGTGGTTAAGGAAGTCATTGTCGGAGACGTTGATGAAGAACTGGGCGGTGGCCGAGTGCGGGTCCTGGGTGCGGGCCATGGCCAGGGTGCCGCGGGTGTTCTTCAAGCCGTTGTCGGCCTCGTTCTCGATCGGATCACGGGTCGGCTTCTGGTTGAAGTCCATGTCGAAGCCGCCGCCCTGGATCATGAAGCCATCTATCACGCGGTGGAACAGGGTGTCATCGTAGAAGCCGTCGCGGACGTACTGTTCGAAGTTGGCGGCGGTCTTGGGCGCCTGCTCGTCGAAGAGTTCGACGCTGATGTCACCGAAATTGGTCTGCAGAATGATCATTGGCGGGTCCTGTCGGAATTCGGCTGCCTCGTGGCGCCTTTTTCATTGTCGGCACGGCTTGGCGCCGCGCCCTAGCGTGACGCTATAATAGCGGTTTTGCTTCGCAGCGCGAAGCCGAGACGACGACCTCGTCTCCATCGTCCTTTCTCCATCAGAGGTTGACTCATCGACATGACCACCGAGACCAGCAGCGCGCCGAATTTCATTCGCAACCAGATTCGCGAGGAAATCGAGGCCGGACGGTCGCAACAGATCGTGACGCGTTTTCCCCCCGAGCCCAACGGCTTCCTGCATATCGGGCACGCCAAGTCGATCTGTCTGAACTTCGGGCTTGCCGAGCAGTTCGGTGGTGACTGTCATCTGCGTTTTGACGATACCAATCCGGCCAAGGAAGAACAGGCCTACATCGATGCGATCAAGGACGATGTGCAGTGGCTGGGGTTTCAGTGGGCGGGGGACGTCCGCTATGCATCGGATTACTTCGACCAGCTCTATGCGTGGGCGCAACACCTGGTGTCCGAAGGCAAGGCCTACGTCGATGATCTGTCTCCCGACGAGATCCGCGAGTATCGCGGCACCCTGACCGCGGCCGGTCGACCGAGTCCGTATCGCGATCGCAGTGCCGAAGAGAACCTCGATCTGCTCGAGCGCATGCGGCGTGGCGATTTTGCCGAAGGCGAGAAGGTGTTGCGGGCCAAGATCGACATGGCCGCGCCCAACATCAACCTGCGCGACCCGATCCTCTATCGCATTCGGCATGCCGAGCACCACCAGACCGGCGACAAGTGGAAGATCTATCCGTCCTACGACTTCACCCATGGGCAATCCGACGCCATCGAAGGGGTGACGCACTCGGTATGCACCCTCGAGTTCGAGGACCATCGCCCGCTTTACGAGTGGTTCCTGGATAACCTTCCGGTGCCGGCCAAGCCGCGCCAGATAGAGTTCGCCCGACTCAATCTCGACTATACCCTGACCTCCAAGCGCAAGCTCAAGTCGCTGGTCGACAACGCCATCGTCGACGGCTGGGATGACCCACGCATGCCGACCATCTCTGGCATGCGCCGGCGCGGCTACACCCCGGCATCGCTGCGCAAGTTCTGCGAAATGATCGGCGTCACCCGGGCCGACGGGGGCCTGGTGGAACTGGCCATGCTGACCCACGCGATTCGCTCGGATCTTGAGGATAATGCGCCGCGCGCCATGTGCGTCTTGAAGCCGCTCAAGGTGGTGCTGACCAATGTCGCGGAAGGCCACGAAGAGGTCTATGACGTGCCCGGGCACCCTGCACGTGACGACATGCCGGTGCGTCGTGTGCCGTTTACCCGCGAGCTGTGGATCGACCGTGACGACTTCATGGAAGAGCCGCCGAAGAAGTTCTTCCGCTTGGCGCCGGGCAAGGAAGTGCGCCTGCGCAATAGCTACGTGATTCGCTGCGACGACGTCATCAAGGACGCTGCCGGCGAGATCGTCGAGCTGCGCTGCAGCGTCGACTTCGACACCCTCGGCAAGAACCCCGAAGGGCGTAAGGTCAAGGGCGTGATCCACTGGGTCAGTGCGCACCATGGCGTGCCGGTGGAAGTGCGTCTCTACGACAACCTGTTCATGGTCGAACAGCCGGACAAGGACAAGGACGCCGACTTCCTCGACCACCTCAACCCCGAGTCGCTGGTCACCGTCCAGGGCGTCGCCGAGCCGAGTCTGGCCGGCAGCGAGGCGGAGTCGCGCTTCCAGTTCGAACGCGTCGGATATTTCTGTGCCGACCGTCATCTGTCGCGTCCCGATAAGCTGGTGTTCAACCGCACCGTAGGACTCAAGGACAGCTGGGCCAAGATCCAGAAGAAGGGCTGATATGCAGATCTACAACACCCTGAGCCGGACCAAGGAAGCGTTCACCCCGATCGAACCGGGCAAGGTGCGCATGTACGTCTGTGGCATGACCGTCTACGACTACTGCCACCTGGGCCA
The DNA here is from genome assembly GCF_052645355.1 of Halomonas sp. V046. Lineage (NCBI taxonomy): Bacteria > Pseudomonadati > Pseudomonadota > Gammaproteobacteria > Oceanospirillales > Halomonadaceae > Halomonas > Halomonas sp. V046. The sequence continues at coordinate 72,544 of NZ_JBQXYF010000018.1, read as the reverse complement.
CGCCCGGGTGATGGTGGCCTTCGACGTCATCACCCGTTACCTGCGTAGCCGCGGGTTCGACGTGACCTATGTGCGCAATATCACCGACATCGACGACAAGATCCTGCGCCGGGCGGACGACAACGGCGAAACCATCGGTGCCCTCACCGAGCGCATGATCGACGCCATGCACGAAGACGAAGCACGCCTGTTCGTTAAGCGTCCGGACCAGGAGCCACGGGCGACCGGGCATGTGGCCGAGATCGTCGCCATGATCGAGACGCTCATCGACAAGGGCTTCGCCTACGCTCCGGGCAATGGCGACGTCTACTATCGCGTGCGCAAGTTCGATGGCTACGGCAAGCTCAACAATCGTGATCTCGACGAGATGCGCTCCGGCGCACGTGTCGAGGTCGATGAGCACAAGGAAGATCCACTGGATTTCGTGCTGTGGAAGGGGGCCAAGCCGGCTGAGGCCAGCTGGTCGTCGCCCTGGGGCGAGGGGCGTCCTGGCTGGCACATCGAGTGCTCGGCGATGTCCACCTGCTGCCTGGGCAATACCTTCGATATCCACGGTGGCGGGCCGGACCTGACCTTTCCCCACCATGAAAACGAGATCGCCCAGAGCGAAGCGGCCACCGGTGAGCGCTACGTCAACACCTGGATGCACGCCGGCGCGGTGCGGGTCGACAGCGAGAAGATGTCCAAGTCGCTGGGCAATTTCTTCACCATCCGCGAGGTGCTCGAGCACCACGATCCGGAGGTCGTGCGTTACCTGCTGGTGGCTAGCCACTATCGCAGTGCGATCAACTACGCGCCGGCAGCGCTCGGTGAGGCGCGCAAGTCGCTCGAGCGCTTCTACACGGCGCTGGAGGGCGTGACCATCGACGCCACCTCGCCCGCGGCAACCGCTGAGGTGGCGCCAGGGGACTATGCGGCCCGGTTTAGCGCCGCGATGGATGATGACTTCAATACCCCTGAAGCCCTCTCGGTGCTGTTCGATCTTGCCCGCGAACTCAATCGCGCCAAGAAGGAGGGCGCTGCCGGTGCTGCCGGGCTTGCCACCGAACTCAAACGGCTCGGCGGCGTACTGGGGCTGCTGGGCCAAGATCCGGGCGCATTTCTCAAGGGTGCGACCGCAAGCCTCGGCCTCTCGGAGCAGGACATCGAGGCGCGCATCGCGGCCCGCGCCGCGGCCAAGAAAGCCAGGGACTTCGCCGGTGCCGATGCCATCCGCGACGAACTCGCGAGCATGGGCATCGTGCTCAAGGACTCTCGCGAGGGGACCACCTGGGTGGTCGCCAAGGCCGCCGAGCACCAGGGCTGACGCCGGACCCGCGCGAGCCTGGGGGCTAGCACTGGTACTGGCATTGGCGCCCGGCCCGAGACCGTCAGGGGTGCTGTCGCGGCGCCAGCGGGATCTGCTTCGGCCAATCATCCGCAACGACAAATACGCGCCGCCCGGTTCCGCCGGGCGGCGCCTTGTCGTGTGGGGCCCCGGGCGCGAGCGGAGTATCGGCGAAGTGACTCGGGTGGCGGGCCAGCATGAGCTGCACCGGCGTGGCGTAGGTGGCGAAGTGGGCGGCGAGGGAGCGGCTCAGCGTATCGCGGGGTAGCCAATGCTCGGGCAGCGGCGGCGCCAACCAATGGGGTTTCGCCAGGCAGGTGCCGAACCGCAGCTCGGGACACGACGCGCATAGCGCCGACCAGTCGCTCCAGCGGCACCAGAGTCCATGGTAGGCGTTGGCGTGGCCAATGGCCGGTGGCGGCAACTCGTCACGCCAGGGATAGAACAGTAGGCCGGGCATGGCGAGCTGGGAGCGGGGAGGGCGTGACAAGGCCGCCGACGCCGGCTCGCTCTCGGGCGGTTTTAAGGGCTGTGAAAGAGCGGTTGCCAACGCCTGCTGGGCCGCTGCGGTGTGCATCAACGGCAATTGATGATGGCTCACGTGGCCGGCCTTCAGGGCTAGGCTATCGAGGCCGCCCGGACCGATCCACCGCGTGGCATCGTCGGCGGCGCCGGGCCCGGTCTCGAGGCCGAGATAGAACTTGATCGCGACCTCGAGGTGGACGATGTCGCCGCTATCCCGTTGTCGATAGAGAATGTCCAGCTCGCCCAGGGTGCGTCGCTCCTGTTGTATACGCACATTATTCGCCAGCAGCGCTGTGCCAGGCGCGCTATCCAGAAGGTACTGCCACAAGCGTTCGTGATACTGTCCGAGACGAGTAAAAGCCGTATCGCCAATAAGGGTTTCGAGGCGTCCGGGCGCGGCGGCGATAGCTTCCAGCCAACGCCTCAGTCGCTCGCCGTCACCTAGGCCCAGGTCGGCACGACTCGGCCGCCCCGCCCAGCGAGTGGCGACCAGATCAGGGGCATCAACAAGCCAGGCAAGATCCCGCACTAGAGGGTGCTTAAGGGCGCCAATCTGGGGCGCTGATTGAATGATAGAGAACGGAGGCATCGATGTTCTTCCGGCGTTGAGGCGTGATCTGCAGCCCGAAGGCGTTGGCCGTATACTCAGCATACATACACAAGGAATCGGGTGGGAAATGATGAAACGACCGTTAGCGTTTGTCACAGCCATCGCCACGTCGACATTGATGGCGTCCGCACAGGCCGCCGATCCCGTCGTGGTGTCGTCCAAGATCGATACCGAGGGGTCGGTACTCGGCCAGATGATCCTGCAGAGCCTCACCGACGCGGGAATCGAGGTCGAGGACCGGTTGCAACTGGGCGGCACCAGCATCGTGCGCGAGGCGCTGATCAATGGCGAGATCGACATCTACCCCGAGTACACCGGCAACGGCGCCTTCTTCCATGATATGGCCGACAGTGACGTCTGGCATGACGCCGAGGCCGCCTTCGCTACGGTAAAGGACAAGGACGCGGCCCAAGGGCTGGTGTGGTTGTCGCCGGCATCGGCCAACAACACCTACGCCATCAGTGTCCGCGGGGAGCTGGCCAGGGACAAAGACCTGACGACCCTGGAGGACATGGCGGCCTTCATCAACGAGGGCGGTGACTACAAGCTCGCGGCGAGCACCGACTTCGTCGAGTCGGCATTCGCTCTGCCGGCCTTCCAGGAAGCTTACGGCTTTGCCCTCGGCGATGAGCAGATGCTGGTCCTTTCCGGTGGCAATACCGCCGCCACCATGCGCGCGGCGGCGCAGCAGACCAGCGGCGTCAATGCCGCCATGACCTATGGCACCGACGGCGGCCTTCAGGCACTGGACCTGATCGTGATGGAAGATACCAAAGGCGTACAGCCGGTCTATCAGCCGGCACCGGTCGTCCGCCAGGACGTGCTCGACGCCTATCCTCAGATCGCCGAGGTGCTGGCGCCTGTGTTCGCTTCACTGGACCTGGAAACCTTGCAGCGGCTCAATGGCGACGTTGCCGTCAACGGCCTCGCCCCAGCTGAGGTGGCCTCCGATTACCTGGCCACCCTCGAGGACTAGGCCATCGAGTCGCTTAGGGACGCGAGACGTCCCAACCTCGTGCTGATGGCCCTGATGGGGGCCGCCCTGGTGGCCTGGTGGACGTTACCGAGTGTCACCATGGCGCCCAATCGCATCGTGCCCGGGACGGCATATGCCGCTCGGGAGGTGGCGGGGTGGGGGCCGGCGATCCTGGCGAGTCTGCCCCTGGCCGCCGCGGCCTGGTTGGCCCGCGACCTGGACCGGCACCGGCTCAAGGCACTGTTGGCGCTGGTGGTGGCCGGGCTTGTCGGTCTTCCGCTGTGGCTGACGGCGGCCAGCGTGCAGTTGGTCGACCCCAACGTGCCACAGGCGCGCATCGGCATCGGTGCTGGCCTGTGGCTGACGCTGTTCATGTTGCTGCTGTCTTTGGTGGAGTTGCGCACCCGCTTGGTCTTGCCGTCGCCCGTGACCTGGGGGGTGGCGTTGCTGCCTCTCGTCGTGTTCGTGCTGTGCCTGCCCCTCGGCCTGGACGGCCTCGCGCTCTGGCAGGAGTATGCCGGGCGCCGGCAGGACTTTATTGCCGCGATCGGAGAGCACTTGCTGCTGGTCGGGGCCACGGTCGCCATCAGTCTGGTATTAGGGGCGGTGATTGCACTGCTGATGCGGCGTTACCCGAGCGTGCAACGCCTGGGTTTCTCGTTGCTGAATTTCTTGCAGACGGTCCCTAGCCTGGCCCTGTTTGGTCTGTTGCTCGGCCCGCTAGCGTGGCTTTCCGATCGCTACGCCTGGCTGGATAGCCTCGGTGTCAGCGGCATCGGTTGGGCCCCGGCGCTCATTGCGCTGGTGGCCTATAGCCTGTTGCCGATGGTCCGCAACGCCTTCGTCGCCCTCGAAGGCGTCGACCCGGGAGTCGTCGAATCGGCCCGAGGCATGGGCATGAGTCGGCTGCAGAGCTTCCTTCAGGTACGGCTGCCTCTGGCGTTGCCCGTATTGCTCGAGGGCGTGCGTATCACCACGGTGCAAGCGATCGGGTTGACCGCGGTGGCCGCCCTGATCGGTGCGGGCGGGCTCGGACGCTTCATCTTCCAGGGCCTGGGACAGGCCGCCATGGATCTCGTGCTCCTGGGGGCACTACCCATCCTGTTGATGGCGGTGGTGGCCGACGCCTTGCTGGGCAACCTCGCCAATCGTCTGCGCAAGGGAGAGCCGACATGATCGAACTGATCCACATTTCCAAGCGCTTCGGCGATACCGCCGCCGTCGACGATATCTCGCTGAAGGTGGAGAGCGGGGAATTCTGCGTCGTGGTGGGCACCTCCGGGTGTGGCAAGTCCACCACCTTGAGGATGATCAATCGCCTGATCGAGCATAGCGATGGCGAGATTCATATCGACTCCCAGCCGATCCGTTCCTTCCGCGAGGAGCAGTTGCGCCGCCGCATCGGCTATGCGATCCAGAGTACCGGGCTCTTTCCCCACTGGACGGTGGCACGCAATATCGGCCTGGTGCCGCGCTTGCTCAAGTGGCCCAAGGCCCGAATCGACGCCCGGGTCGAGGAGCTGTTGACGCTGCTGGGGCTGTCCGGCAGCGAGTTCGCCGGCAAGTACCCAAGCCAGCTGTCCGGCGGACAGGCTCAGCGTGTCGGTGTGGCCCGGGCATTGGCCGCCAATCCCGATATTCTGCTGATGGATGAGCCTTTCGGGGCCTTGGATCCGATCACCCGCGAAACCCTGCAGATCGAGTTACGCCAACTGCAGACGCGCCTTGGCAAGACCATCGTCTTCGTCACCCACGACATGGATGAGGCGCTGCGCCTGGCCGATCGGCTGGTGGTGATGCACGAAGGGCGCATCGTGCAGCAGGGGCACCCCCTGACGCTACTCAGAGAGCCCGTCAACGACTTCGTTGCGTCGATGCTGGGGGGAGAAGATCGTGGCCTCAAGGAGGCGGCGCTGTTGCCGGTCAGCGAGCGCATGAGCCCGCTCGGGGTGGGGGGCGTGGCGCGGGAGCGTATCGACCAGGGCGCCTCGCTGCGAGAGGCCTTGTCGATCATGCTGTGGCGTCGGGTCGAGTGCCTGGCGGTCGTCGACGATGGTGACATTCCCATCGGAGAGCTCAGCTTTCGTCGTCTTGTCGGGGCCCGTGGCCATGAATGAACGTCGCTTCCCTGGCCTGCTGGCACCGCTGCTCTGGCTGCTGCTGCTGATTGCGGGCTGCCTGATGATGGAGCGATTCGAGGCGTTCTTTCGAGTGATCGAGCCCGACAGTCGTCAGGTGATCTTCCAGCGCGTCGATTTTCTGGTATTGCTGGGGCGCCATCTGCTGGTGGTCAGCATTGCCGCCATTGTGGCCATCGTTGTCGGTGTCGCGGGGGCCATTGCCGTGACTCGGCCGGGGGGGCGTGACTTCCTGCCGCTGGTCACCCAGGTGGCTTCGATGGGGCAGACGTTTCCTCCCGTCGCGGTGCTGGCGCTGGCTGTGCCGGTGTTGGGCTTTGGCACGCTGCCGATCATCGTCGCCCTGGTGCTCTATGGGCTGTTGCCGATCGTGCGCAACACCCTGGCCGGGATCGAGGGCATAGACCCGAGTGTGAAGGAGGCGGCGAGGGGCATGGGGATGACGCCGGGGCAGATCCTCCGCCAGGTCGAGTTGCCGCTGGCCGCGGCGGTGATCGTCGCCGGCATTCGCACCTCGGTGACGATCAATATTGCCACGGCAGCCCTCGGTGCCACCGTGGGATCAAGCAATCTGGGGGACCCCATCATCTCCGGCATCGTCAATGGCAATACGGCCTATATCGTTCAGGGGGCGGTACTGATCGCGCTGCTCGCGCTCACCGTCGATAGCCTTTTCGGTCAACTCGCACCGAGGCGAGTCGCCTAGCGACTTATCGCTCGGCCAAGGCAGGTCGGCGTCCTGGGCGCTTGGGCTGGCATCGCAGGGTGGCGAGGGTGCCGCGCGGACACCCGCATGAATCTCTTCCTATGCGTTCCTCCTGGTGTTTTCCACTGGCACGGGCTTCACGTTCGTGTTTTCTTGCTGATATTCGACCAAAGTTGTGGCTATCCATGCTGCTCAGTTTACGTTAACGTCAACTGAGTGCGTTGACTCGTCCCCGGGCAACCCCTGGCGGGGCGGGGGATAACAAACAACACTGCCCTCACAAGGGGCATTAGGATCAGCATCATGACCACGACCGCACAGACCACTCATGATCCGGACTTCCTGTCCGGTGATGAATTCTCGATTCCTACCTACGGCGTCTTGAGTCAGGACGGCAGTCTGCATCCCGGCGCCCAGGCGCCCGAGCTCGACAAGGACAAGGCGCTGCGTATCTACCATGCGATGGTCGCTACCCGCGTGCTCGATGAGCGCATGCTGGCGGCTCAGCGCCAGGGCCGGCTGAGCTTCTACATGCAGTGCACCGGTGAAGAGGCGGCGGTGATCGGCAGCACCGCGGCGCTGGATGATAGCGACATGATCATGGCTCAGTATCGTGAGCAGGGCGCACTCGCCTATCGCGGTTTCTCCACCGACGAATTCATGAACCAGCTGTTCGGCAATGAGCTGGATTATGGCAAGGGTCGACAGATGCCGATCCACTACGGCTCACGCAAGCTGCACTACATGACCATTTCGTCGCCATTGGCGACACAGATTCCCCAGGCCACAGGCTACGCCTATGGTCAGAAGCTCGCCGGCGAGGGGCTATGCACCATCGTGTATTTCGGCGAAGGGGCCGCCTCCGAGGGCGACTTTCACGCCGCGCTCAACATGGCGGCGGTACACGAAGCGCCGGTGATCTTCTTCTGCCGCAACAATGGCTACGCGATTTCGACGCCCTCGGTCGAGCAGTTCGCGGCCGATGGAGTGGCGCCCCGAGCCTTCGGCTACCGCATGCACGTGATTCGCGTCGATGGTAACGACATCCTCGCCGTCTACCGCGCCACCCAGAAGGCTCGCCGCCTGGCGGTGGAGCAGAACAAGCCGGTGCTGATCGAGGCGATGACGTATCGTCTGGCGGCGCACTCGTCGTCGGACGACCCTTCCGGTTACCGCTCGCGCAAGGAGGAAGAGGCCTGGCGGGAGAAGGATCCGATCCTGCGCATGCAGCGCTGGCTGGAACTCAAGGACTGGTGGAACGACGATGAAGAAAAGGCCCTGCAGGACCGTCTGCGCCGCGAGGTGCTGGACACCATGAAGCGGGCCGAGAAACGCCCACCACCGCCCTTGGATAGCATGGTCACCGATGTCTATGCAGACGTCACGCCGACGCTCCAGCGCCAGTTGGATCAGCTCAAGGCGCATATCCGCCGCTATCCTGAGGCCTATCCCAAGGGAGCAAGGTCGCTCGATCCGACGTTACTCGCCGGGGCCGATAGCACCACCGACGCCGACGACGGTCAGGGAGAGGACTGAGATGCCAACTATCAATATGTTGCAGGCCATCAACCAGGCCCTCGATACGGCCATGGCCGAAGACGACAAGGTGTTGTGCTTCGGCGAAGACGTTGGCGGATTCGGTGGCGTCTTCCGTGCCACCAGCCATCTCCAGGAAAAGTACGGCCGCGCGCGCTGCTTCAATACGCCGCTGGTGGAGCAGGGCATCGTCGGCTTCGCCAATGGCCTGGCCGCCCAAGGCTCGGTGCCGGTGGCCGAGATCCAGTTTGCCGATTACATCTTTCCGGCCTTCGACCAGATCGTCAACGAGACCGCCAAGTTTCGTTACCGGTCGGGGGATCTGTTCAATGTTGGCGGCTTGACCATTCGCGCGCCTTACGGCGGCGGTATTTCGGGCGGGCTGTACCACTCCCAGTCGCCGGAGGCCTACTTCGCCCACACGCCGGGCATCAAGATCGTGGTGCCACGCAACCCCTATGAAGCCAAGGGACTGCTGCTGGCCGCCATTCGTGATCCCGATCCGGTTCTCTTCTTCGAGCCGAAGCGGCTCTATCGTGCGGCGATCGGAGAAGTCCCCGAAGAGGACTATCAGCTACCGATCGGCGAGGCCGAGGTGACCAAGGAGGGAGCCGATATCACCGTATTGGGCTGGGGAGCCCAGATGGAGGTCATCGACAAGGCGGTCGAGGCGGCGGAAAAGGAAGGGATTTCCTGCGAAGTGATCGATCTGCGCACCATCCTGCCCTGGGACGAAGACACCGTCGTCGAGTCGGTGCTCAAGACCGGGCGTCTGGTGATCACCCACGAGGCGCCGCGTACCGGAGGCTTTGCCGGTGAGGTATCGGCCACCGTGCAGGAGCGCTGCTTTCTGTATCTGGAATCGCCGATCCAGCGAGTGACCGGGATGGACACCCCTTTCCCCCTGACGTTGGAAAAGGAGTACCTCCCCGACCATCTCAAGATTCTCGAAGCGATTCGTGCCAGCGTGGCCTATTGAGCCGGTATCAGGACAGGAGATTTTCGATGACAGAGTTCAAGCTGCCCGATATCGGCGAAGGCATCGTGGAATGCGAGGTGATGGAGTGGAAGGTCGCCGAGGGCGATACCATCGCCGAGGACCAGCCAGTGGTCGAAGTGATGACCGACAAGGCGCTGGTCGAGATCACCGCGCCGGAGGCGGGGCGGATCACTCGACTGCATGTCGCCAAGGGCGACATGGCCAGGGTGCATGCGGCGCTATTCGCCTATGACGCCGAAGATGAGGCCGCGGAGGCCGGTACGCCGACGACAACGGCCATGCACAGTGCCGACACCGCAGCGACGCCGCGTCAGCCCGAGCGAGCCGACGCCGGCGAGGCCCGTCGTCGTGTCGATTTCATCTTGCCGGACATCGGCGAGGGCATCGTCGAGTGTGAGGTGGTTCAGTGGCATGTGGCGGTGGGTGACGCCATCGCCGAGGACCAGTCTCTGGTCGATGTCATGACCGACAAGGCCATGGTGGAAATCACCGCGCCAGAGGATGGTGTCGTCAGTGAGCTCTATGTGGCCAAGGGTGAGATGGCCAAGGTGCATGCGCCGTTGTTCGCCTACCGGGCGGACGCTGAGCTCGAGGACGCAGACGCGTCCGGTGCCGCCGGCGAGCGGCAACCGAGCACTGACGACGCGGCGACGAAGGCGCCAACGGAGGCACCCGCTTCGGCATCGGCTCAGGCGGCCGCGACGGCGAGCGATAACGTCGGAAAAGGCGTCGGGAAAGGCGCCGGGAAAGGCGCGTACGGGCGCATCCCGGCGAGTCCCGCGGTGCGGCGCCTGATCCGTGAGCATGACCTGCGCCTGGAGCAAGTGCCGGGTAGCGGCCCTCAGGGACGGGTGCTGAAGGAAGACGTTCGGGCCTTCATCGAATCGGACGGCGCCTCGCAGCGCCCGGCGACCGGTGCGGCCGAGGTGGGAACCGCTTCCCAGGCCCGGATGGCGACGCCTGGCCAGGAGGCACGTGTCGAGCCGTTGAAGGGCGTGCGCGCCGCCATGGCACGGCAGATGGTCGCGTCCGCCAGCACGATTCCGCACTTCCAGTATGGCGAGGAGCTCGATGTCACCGAGCTACTGGCGCTGCGCGAACGATTGAAGCCCGAGGCTCAGGCCCGTGAAGTCCGGCTCACCCTGATGCCGTTCTTCATGAAAGCCATGGCGCTTGCGATTCGCGACAACCCGTTGTTGAACGCCCGACTGAACGCCGAGGCCAGCGAGATCCACTATCTGCCCAGCTGCAATATCGGCATGGCCGTCGACGGCAGGGCGGGCCTGATGGTGCCTAACGTCAAGAGCGTGGAATCGCTCAGCCTGCTGGGGGTCGCCGCGGAGGTTGCACGTCTGACGGATGCGGCTCGCCAGGGGCGCGTGGCGCCGGAGGATCTCAAGGGGGGGACCATCAGCATCTCGAACATCGGCGCCCTGGGGGGAACCTACGCGGCGCCGATCATCAATGCGCCGGAGGTGGCCATCGTCGCCATTGGCAAGACCCAGTGGCTGCCGCGCTTCGACAGTGACGATCGGGTCGTCAAGCGAGCGATCATGACCGTCACCTGGGCCGGTGATCATCGCCTGCTCGATGGGGGCGCCATCGCGCGCTTCTGCAATGCCTGGAAGGGCTACCTGGAGGCCCCGGAAAGCATGCTGCTGCACTTGAGTTGATCGCTTCCTATCCTTTCCTGTGTTCGGCCTGAGGCCGAGCACAGGCGGCGGAGACCGGTGATGTCCCAGGCCACCCTACAGCAGTTCTACATTCCCGAAGAGCAATCGATCTACCTGCTCAGCCAGGACGATGCGCGCAAGCTGAAGGAATGGGTGGCGTTGTGCCAGGATCAGCTCGAGCAGTTGGGCTATCGTCGGATCGAGCTGATCGGCAAGGGCGCCTACGGCTTCGTCTTCGCCGGAACCACCGCGACAGGCAGCCGCTACGTCTTCAAGTTCACCCGCGTGACCCTGCCTCAACACCTTCAGGACCGCCTCGAGGAAGAGGCCTTCATGCTCGAGCAGGTGGATCATCCCCGTGTGCCCCGGTTGATTGCCTATCAGCGTGTTCGTCATCAGCCGATTCTGGTGATGGAGCGGGCTCCTGGGCTCAATCTCGAGGAGGTGTCCCTGGCCAGGGGCCGGCTCTCGCCGCGCCTGGTGGTGCGCATCGCCGGCCAGTTGGCCGACATCCTGCGTGAGTTGCGTCGCGAGGACCGCCCCGGCCGGCCCGGGCCAGGGCGTCCGGTGGTTCACGGCGACATCAAGCCGTCCAACCTGGTGTTCGATGAGCGCGATGAGACGGTGGCGCTCATCGACTGGGGGTCATCGGTGTTTGCGCAGTTGGATGCTCGCCTGCAGTTCGTCGCCGCCAACGTCATGGAGCTGATGTCCGACAACCTGCAGCAGACCAATGCCCGCCTTGGCGATGTCTATTTCATCGGCGAGGATCAGCTCAATGGCGCCCTGTCGTCGCCGCGCTTCGACGAGCAGGGTGTCGCCGGTACCCTCTATGCACTGGCCTCCGCCCAGTCCTGTCGGTTTGGTCATCGGGCCCTGCCGGCGACGTCGCTGGGGCTGCCCATGGAGTTTGCGCGAATGCTCGACGGCATGCTCGATCCCGATCCGGCGGTGCGGCTAAAGGCCGGCGATCATTTCATCCGTGAGATGCCGCGGCTGTCGCGGTTGGTGATGGTGGACTTGCCAATGCCGCGGGAAGCTTCCCAGGTGCCGGTCTGGAGTCGTCCGGCGAGTCGCGACATCGATACCGTGGTGTACAGCTCGCGCAAGGCGTTCCTGCGCGAGGAGGGGAGCAAGGAGACGCTCAACGACGTTAACGATGTCCAGCTCGATCGCTACTACCGAAACTTCATGCAGGGAATGGGAGAGACCGAAAAGGCCTTCCTGGCGGCGGTCAGTCGTCTGGCGAAGTACCCGGTGGTCGGAGGGCTGGCGGTGCGCTGGGAGGCCGACGGCGTCTACATCGATTCGTCGCTGAATCTGCATGATCCCAAGCTCAAGCCGGCCTTCATCGCGGCGGTCAACAACATGGTCACCCTGGCCCGGGCCATTCATCGTCAAGGCATCTTCAAGAGCTGCCTGTTCAACGCCCGGGATACCCTGCACCTCGAACGCGAGGGCGTCGACCACCCCTTCGTCGTCGACCCACGGATGCGCTTGGCCTACGAGGTGAACGCCATGCCGGAGCTTGAAGACCGCTCCAGGCTGCACAGCTACTTCGAGGATGGGCCCGACCCCGAGGAGTTTCTGGTGTTGCCGGAGGCGATCATCACCTCACTCGAGGCCCTCAACGATATCCATCACACCGGCATGATCATCTTCGAGGCGCTGCCTTCGCACCTGAAGATCCATCACCATTATCGGCTGCTCGATCCTTCTCGGGAGGAGGAGTTTCGCGAGCGGCTGGAGGATATCCTGGACGCCGTGGGGCTGATCGAAGGGTTGGGAGTCTCGGGGTTCATGAAGATGCCCTACAAGGACACCCGAGTCTTCACCCACGTCGCCCGCCAGGCCGAGCGCTATTATCCGCGGGATCCTCGCGCGGCGCTGGCGAGACTCGAGCGGGAGACCGCGGGGTTGGGCGCTACCTCAGGCCCGGGCTAGGGGGCCATCATCGATTGGGCAAACGGGTCGGCTCAGGCGCCGAGCCCGCTCTCGCGCAGGAGCTGGTCGATGGAGCGTCCGGCCCGTTCGGCGCCGGCACCTTCGACGAGTAACTCCGCCTCCAGCACATCGGCGCCCTCGCTGACCAGGCGCTCGATCAGTTCACTCTTGCTGAGCCCAGTCTGCCGGGCAAGACGCTCGAGGCGAGCCTCGAGCTCTCGGGAAAAGCGCATCAGGTGTGGCATGGGAGGTTCTCCAGATCGGTGCCGGGAAGGCGAGGCTGCCCCGGCTCTTACGATACCCTAGGGCGTCGGTATGACGGAGCGATGACAGTCAACGCAAGGGGCTCATGAGGCGAGGGACGCATGAGTCATGATCGAGGGCCGCGTCGCCGCCTGACCATTCCTCGTTGGCTGTACGTCGACGAGGGCGTGGGGGTACGTGGCGAGCGCTCAGGACAGCCCCTGTCGGGCCATGACCGCGGTGATGATCGGCACCGGTGTCATCAGGTGATCGCGCATCATGCGCCGTGCCTTGGGAGCATCACGCGAGAGGACGGCCTCGGTCAGGCGGGCGTGTTCATCACGCTTGGTGGACAGGGCGCTGGGGGAGAAGACCGTTTCACGTAGCCACAGGTGTCGATAGCGCTCGACCTGATCGAAGAGCGTCTCTCTGACCTTGAGCAGATGGGGCGAGCGGCAACCTGCCACGATAGCCGTGTGGTAGGCCTTGTGCCGGGCATCCCAGACGTCTAGCAGTTCTTCAGGGCTACTGATGCGCTCAACCTTGGACAGGGTATGGGCGGCGGCCAGGATCGCGGCCTCCCAGGCATCGTCACCGCGCTCCATGGCCAGTTCCAGCATCAGGCCTTCGAGCTGAGCCCTGGCGTCGTAGAGATCCTCGAGCTCGGCCAGGGACATCGGCGCCACGCGGTAGCCACGTTGGCTGATCGCCACCACCAGCCGATCGGCGACGAGTTGGGAGAGGGCCTCGCGCAGAGGACCGATGCCAAGGTCGTAACGCTCCTTGAGTCGTGCCATCAACAATTTTTCGCCGGGGGCAAAGGCACCGCGAATGATGTCGTGCTTCAACCAGCGATAGGCGCTGATGGCCAGATTCTGTTTGGGCGAGTGTTCCATCTCGAAGCCTGTCCTTGGGTGACTACCACATCATACCCAAAGCGGAACAATGTCGATATTCTCGTCGACAACTCCTTGTCGCCGGCGGGGCGCGGTAGACGTAGCTGGGTTGCTGTGCCGGTGGCATTGCCGGGGCTGAGCGTCGGGCCGTGGGGCGCCGGTGCGGCGGTGCTATAGGCTATGCCTTACCGGCGTCAGACGACCATGATCGATGACAGGACCGGTGGGTTGTCCCTGGGGAGCGCCGCCGGCCGGTTCGATGCTGACCGCCAGATCTGCCGTCTGCAGGCGCGCCACCAGGTCTTGCTGGGGCGCCAGGGTGTGTTCGCCGCGGCTCGGCAGCAGGCCGAGGGACACCGGGGTGCCATCGGCGATCAGCCACAGTTCGCCGGTCTGGTCCTCACCGACTTGGCTCGGTTGTACCGCCTGCACATAGAGTTGGCCATCTTGGCTCGCGCTGATGATCCAGCCCGGCACACGGTTCTCATCCTGAACCACGTAGACGGCGTCTGTCGGCGCGCGTGGAGCGTCGCCGGGGACCCACAGGGCGATGGCCACCACGGCGGCGGCAAGTGCACCGGTGACGCCGCGCCACAGGCCAAGCGATCGCCACGGACTGGCCGGGGCCAGGCCAAGGTCTCGGCGGATGCGAGGCCAGACTCCGCGTGGGGGCGTGACGGCGCCCAGCTGTTGGTTGAACAGCTGAACGTGCTCGCGCCAGCGCTCGACGTCGGTCTGCAGTTCGTGGCTGACCGCCATCAGCGCCTCGAATTCGGCGCGCTGCCCCCGGGACAGGACGCCGAGAACGTATTCGCCGGCCGCCAGATGCCGCTCGTCCGGGTCGCTCAGGTTCCAGGTGTCGGACATGCCATCAGCCTCTCAGATCCGCGCTCGACGCGGTGGTCGTTGGTCGGTGTTCGGTACATAGGGCCCCTGGGGCGCAGACCAGAACGTAAGTGCCCGGCCGCTGAAGGCGACGCTGAGCGGCCTGGGCTCAGACGAACCCGAGTGTCAGCGCCACGATGTCCGCCTAGGCGGTACGCGTTAGGCATGACTTCAGCCTCTCCAGTCCGCGACGAATCCAGCTCTTGACGGTGCCCAGTGGTTCGGCCACCACCTCGGCCAGTTCGCTATGGGTCAAGCCCTGAAAGTAGGCGAGCTCCATGGCCTGGCGGTGCTGGCCGGGCAGTTCGGCCAGGCAGCGATGCAAGTCTCCTGCCTGTTGCTCGGCGTCCAGGTCCTGTTCGGGACGTCGCTCCCCCATCAAGCTGTCTATCAACTCGTCATTGCCGTCGCTGTCGGGGCGCTTGCGCCGTAGCCAGTCGATGCCGATATTGCGCGTCAGCGTCGACAGCCAGGTCATCGGCCGGGCGCGCGACGGATCGTACTGCCCGGCGCTGTGCCACACACGCAGATAGACCTGCTGCAGGCAGTCTTCGGCGGCGGCCTCGTTTCGGGTTATACGCAGCAACTGGGCGTACAGATGCCCCGAGGTCGATCGATAGAGTCGCGCGAGTGATGTGCCCTCGCCCCGGGCGCAGCCGGCGAGGGCGTCGATCATCACCTGGACGGCGCGATCCTGCTGGGTGTCGTTCATGGCATGTCCTGGCAGACGGGAAACCGATCCTGAGACTGCGAGTCTTGGCCGCCGGCGCCGAGATGACAATGGCGGCCATTCAACGTAGATCAGATGGATCTTATTTGAGCGCTACCGACTGGCCTTATGCGGGGCCAACCCTCCAGGGTTGGCCCGCCTTGGCCACCCGCCGTTGCGGCGGTCAATCGCGAACTCGGTGAAGTTCGGCCCAGGCGGCATAGGTGCTGAGGAATACCCGGCCGGTGAGGTGATCGAGAAAGTCCGACAGTTTTAGACGATCCATGACGGGGCCCTTCACCTCGGACAGGTGGAGGGTCACTCGAGAATCCTTCAGGCGAGCGTTGATGGCATCGAGACTCTCAAGCGCAGAGGCATCGATCAGGTTCACCGCGGAGCAGATGAGGACGACGTCGGTGAGTTCCGGCCGGCTAGCCACCAGGGAGTAGAGGGTATCCTCCAGGTACCGGGCGTTGGCGAAGTACAGGCTCTCGTCGATACGCAGCAGCGCCACATGACTGACCGTTTCCACGTCGTGGCGAGTGATGGAGCGAAAGTGTTCGCTGCCAGGGATGCGACCGACCACGGCGCTGTGCGGGCGGCTGGTGCGATACAGGAACAGGCCGATGGACAGGGCGACGCCGGCGATGATACCCGCCTCGACTCCTTCCACCAGGGTGACCACCAGAGTCACCGCCAGGGCCGAGAAGTCGCTGCGGGAATAGCGCCAGGTCTGGCGTATAAGGCCGATGTCCACCAGGGTCAGGATGGCGACGGTGATCGTGGCGGCGAGGGTGGCGATGGGCAGGTGCTCGAGCAGAGGCGTCAAGGCCAGGGTGACGGCGCCGATGCCGATGGCGGCGAAGAGTCCCGCCAATGGTGTCTGAGCCCCGGATTCCTGGTTGATGACGGTACGCGACAGTCCGCCGGTGACCGGCATGCCGGCGGTGAAGGCCGCCGCGAGATTGGCGCCACCGAGTCCGACCAGTTCCTGATTGGGGGAAATACGCTCGCGGCGCTTGGCGGCGAGCATCTGGGCCATCGAAATGGACTCGACGAAGCCCACCACACTGATCAGCAGGGCGGGCACCAGCAAGGCATGCCACAGCGACATGTCGAAGGCCGGAAGCGTCAAGCCCGGGAGGCCAGCGGGAATGGCGCCGACGGTGGCGACGCCGTGGGACGACAGGTCCAGCCGCCAACTGATCAGTGTGGTGACCACCACCGCCGCGACCGGCCCTGCCTTGACCAGCAGTGCTGCCAGCCCGGCGGGGAGTCGGAGTGCGGTCAAGGCGCGCCGCCCAAGGCGACGGGTGACCACCAGAAAGGTCAGGGTGCCGACGCCGACCGCCACCGTGGGCCAGTGGATGTCCTTGAGGTGGTGGGCGAGGCTTTCGAGCAGGGCGACGGCGGTATAGCCGCCGGCGTCGATGCCGAGCAGGTGCTTGAGCTGGCTGACCGCGATCAACAGACCTGACGCGGAGAGAAAACCACCGATGACCGGATGACTCAAGAAGTTGGCAAAGAACCCCAGGCGCAGGAAGCCCATGATGGTCAGCATCAGGCCCGACAGGAGTGAGAGGACCAGGGCGGCCTGGACATAGTCGACGCTGCCAGGCACCGCGACCTTGCTCAAGGCGGCGCCAGTCATCAAGGCGATGATCGCCACGGGACCGACGGCCAGGGTGCGGCTGGTGCCGAGAAAGGCATAGAACACCGCCGGTAGCAGGCTGGCATAGAGGCCGACGACGGCGGGCAGCCCAGCCAGGATGGCATAGGCGAGCGATTGCGGAATCACCATGATCGTCACGATGATACCGGCCAGCAGGTCGGCACCCAGCAGGCGAGTGCTGTAATGAGGCAGCCAGCTGAGTATAGGCAGGTAGCGCTTGAACATTCCGGTCAGGGTCCTGGGCGATCAGGGGACGTCACAGCGTAGCGGATTTGCTGCCTGAGGTAGAGGCCTCGGCGGGGACGGCGCTTGGGTTGATGCGTCTCAGGCGCTCGAGAAACCGCCGGTCCAGCCAGGATTTGACCCGACTCGCCAGGCGCCCGCCCAGCCACCAACGGCCGTAAAGCAGCAACCCTTCCCCGTCACCGAGGTTGAGAATCGAGAGCACCCGCTTCGGCGGACGGTAGCGGGTGAGTGGCGCACCCTGGAGGCTGGCGATCAGGTTGTCCAGGAGCACTGGCCCTTGCCTCACCCCATGCACGCCGAGCCGGGGGAGCGGCTGGTCGAGCAGGGCTGCGCAGTCGCCGGCGGCGAAGATATTGATCTGGCCGGAGCACTGCAGGGTGTGCGCGACGGCGATTCCACGGCCTTCGATAACCCTCAGCCCCAGCGTTCGTGACAAGGCCGTGGGTCCGAGGCCGCCGGCCATGACCACGTGATCGCAGGCGAGGTGCGTTGGGCTCACACCAGCCGGGGCCTGATGGGCCTTCAACGTTATCCCGGTGGCGGTGGTGGCGACGACGTCGGTGGCGTTGATCTGGGCGATGTGCCGTTCGTCCAGCCGAGCACTCAGCCAGCGCTGAGCCTTGGCCGGCGCATCCGCCAGCGGCGCCCCGGCGCGCCCGATCACGCTGATGGCGAGGCGCTCGGGGGCGACGCCCAGGCGGTGCCCGAGGGAGCGAATGGCGCAGGCAACCTCGATGCCCGTGGCGCCGTGGCCGATGACCGCGATGCGCAATCGTGGCTTGTGCGTCAGCTCTTGGGTCAGGGTTCGCCGGAGGACCAGCAGTCCGGGAATCGGCTTGACCGGCCAGCAGGTCGGCCCGGGTGTCGCCGCGGCGAATGCGCTGGAGGCGGACCCCAGGTTGAGGCTCAGGCAGTCATAGGGGAGGCTGGTCGCGTCGCTGAGATGGACCCGGCGCGCCTGGTGATCGATGGCGACAAGCCTTGCCCTGATCAAACGGATGCCTTGGCGTCGGCATAGCTCGGCCGGGTCGATGCGATCCTGGGGCGGTGATGCCTGACCCGCCAGCATGGCGCTGGCCAAGCCCGAATACCAGAAGCCGCCCGGATCGATGAGGGTCACACAGGCCGGTGCCAGGCGACTGGCATGTCGCAGCAGGTGCAGGTGAGCGTGGCCGGCGCCCACCAGGACGATGTGTCGTTGTCCACCGCCTGCACCCGAACGGCGGCAGGACTCGGGAATCTCTGGCGGAGGAGGCGGTGCTGCTGGCATTCGGGAATCCTGGTGATCGCGGGCGAATGGGAGAGGGCCTCTACCTCCGATGATGGACGGAGCGGCTCGGTCGATAGGCCTATGCTGAATAAACAGCGGTCGGCCTATGCATTTGTACCAGATGCGGCCCCGCTGCGGTGTCGTTTCGTTATCTGGTTACCTTGAGGGGGCTGTCATGACCTCTCTGTGCCATATCGTCGCAAAAGCTGCCGTCCTGCTTGGCCTCATCCTGATGGGGCTGGCGCCTGCTGGTTCGCCTTTGCCCCTGCTGTCTCCTCGGCCGGCGCTCCTCGCAAGCGATGAACGTGCAGGCGAAGGGCTAGTATTACTGACCTCCTATCATGAGGGCTATCGCTGGAACGACGATGTGGTCGAGGAAGTCACCTATTACTACCTTGAGTCGGGAGCGGCCAGGGACTCCTTGTTGGTCGAGTATGTCGATGCGTTACGCCTGAGCGAAGCCGATGGCCAAGGCCGACTGTACCAGCGCTTGAAGGATCGCGGCATGCCGGCAAACGGCGGCCTGATCTTGGCCGATGATCCGGCCATGGCCTTCTATCTGCGTTACCGCGAGCAGCTCGATTGGCCCGACCAGGTGGTCGCGATGGGGCTCAATGATGACCGCTTACGCCTCGAGGCAAAGGCCGTTCAGGTCAGGATCCTGACCTCCTACCCGGTGATGGCGCAATCGTTGCGGCTGTTGCTGGAGGCCTTTGGCGCGCCACTGAGGATCATCATTCTCGGCGATGACAGTGACCACGGACGCAACGTGATCGATGACCTCGCTGAGGTGATTGGCACCCTCGCTGAGGTGGAACTGGTGGATGTTCTGGCCGGCTGGCGTCCCGAGGACGTGATTGGGCGCCTGGCCAGCGCACCGGATAACACCCGGCTTTACCTGCAGGGCGGACAGGATTCGGGGTGGCGTGACGATGTGGGTAGCACCGAGTCGAGGATCCGGCGTCTTGCCGAGGCCGACATTCCGGTGTTCTGCCATTTCGAATTTCAGATGGCCATTGGCTGCGCCGGTGGCGCGATTCTTGACGTCGAGTTCCTCGCCCATGCGGCCGTGGAAATGGCATTGTCGCCGGCGTTCGAGTTGGTACCGGAACGCTCTTCGGTCATGGCCCAGCGCCGTCAGATCAACGTGCGTTGGTACGAGCTGTTCGCCAGCGAAGCCGATCTGCCCTTCGAATGGGTCGGCATCCGAGGGCGATTCGACGAGCTGGCGGGGGAGTATCGGACCTCGGTAGGTGTGCTGCTTGCTGTCGCCGGGCTTTCCATCGTGTCGAGCCTGTATCTGCTTCTCAGCCGTTACCTGGCGCGCAGGCGGCGCCGCACCCTGATGGTGGATTCGTCTTATCAGCTGCCAACGCGCCTCGCCCTCGAGACAAGCCAATTGAGCAAACTATGTGGCTCAGTCGGCTGGATGTTCCTGTTGGTCTCGCCGCAGTTGAAGCTCTATCGCAGCAGTTTCAAGGCGGTCAGCCTGGAGTGGCTGTTCGGGATCAATATCGATGCGCTGCGCCACCACCTGCCCGCTGGCTGGTTGTTGTACCTGGGAGATGAGAAACAACTGATCGGTGTCGTCCCGGTCTGTGCGCGACAGCTCGACATCGAGTCCTGTATCGACAGTTGTATCAGCCTGGCGTCGGTGACCCAGCGACGCGCGTCGGCGCAGTTGCTGCGCTGGCATGCGGTGCTGGTCAAGGTCCCGGATCACACCGTGGACGCCAAGGCCTGCCTGAGCGCGTTGGATGAGGGCGTTCAGCGCCTCGAACGCGAGGGCTGGATCCGGCCCACACTGACCGTGGTGGCGGTGGAGCCTTACCACGACACGCGTTTTCGCTGGCTCAGCCGTCAGGTCGGTGCCTTGATCGATCATCCCGAGCAGCAGTGGCGGCTGGTGGTGCAACCGAAGGTGTCGCCGTTGAACGAGCGCCTCCTCGGGGTAGAGGTACTGGCGCGCTGGCACCACCCCGAAGCCGGAGATATCTCGCCGCAGGAGTTTATTCCGGTGCTCTTGATGCTGGCCCTGGCCGAGCGCTTCGACCGCTGGGTGATCCAGGCCAGCCTGGACTGGTTCGCCGCGAACAGCCGCGATTGGCTGCGATCCCTGGCGGTCAACGTGCATCTCTCGACGCTGCTTGCCGACGATTTTCGTGACTTCGTCGTGGCCGAACTGGATCTGCGCGGACTGCCCCACTACTGCCTCGAGCTTGAGTTGGTCGAACACGAGCACTTCGACGACGTCGAGCGCCTGAGGATGCAGTTGGCGGCGCTGCGCGATAGCGGGATCGCCGTGGCGCTGGATGATTTCGGGACCGGCCACACGGCCTTTCAGCTGTTGCAACGCTTGCCGCTGAAAGCCGTCAAGCTGGACCACTCCCTGCTCCACGCCGCCAGGCACATGAGTCAGGCTCGTCAGGCCTATGCCGCGCTGGTGGCCATGTGCCTGCGGCTGGGCTTCACCGTGGTGGCCGAGGGCGTCGAGACCATCGAGGATGCCCGCTGGCTGATCACGTTGGGCATCCAGCAGGGGCAGGGGTACTTCTTCGCCCGCCCCATGGAGCTCCGCGACTTCGTGAGGCGTTATAGGCCCGGGCAGCGGGCCGGTGGTGGCGAGTTCGATGTCGGCGCAGCGGATTACCCCGCGGAGGGAAGCTGGCGTCGCCAGGTCGAGAATGAATAGAGGGCGAGCCCGAACCAGATCAGTACGAAGGTGGCGAAACGCACCGGGTCGAGTGGCTCGCCGAAGATCCACAGCGCGATGAAGAACTGTAGCGTCGGATTGATGTACATCAGGAAGCCCAGAGTGCCCAACGACAGGCGTCGTGCCGCACCCGCGAACGCGAGGAGAGGAATCGCGGTGATCACGCCACTGGCGACCAGCAGTGCGGTGGAGCGGCTGTCTTGGAGAAAGTGGGAGAGGCCGTCGCCGACCAGCCAGGTGAGAGCGGCCAGCGCGATGGGCGCCAATAGCAGGGTTTCGACGAATAGCCCCGAGAGCCCATCGAGCTCCACCTGCTTTCTGAGCAGGCCATAGGTACCAAAGGACAGCGCCAGGACCAGGCTGATCCAGGGCAGGGTTCCGAGCAACGCGAGCTGCAGGGCGATGCCGGCGCCGGCCAGCGCAACGGCGATAGCCTGGGCACGTGACAGTGTTTCCTTGAGCACCAGCATGCCCAATGCCACGTTGACCAGGGGTGTCATGAAGTAGCCGAGGCTCGCCTGGAGCACACGGTGCGTTTCTACCGAATAGATGTAGAGTCCCCAGTTCACGGCGATGAGCACGGCACAGCCGAGTACTCGCCATAGCCGCAAGGGGCTGGTGAGGGCGGAGCGGACCGCCGACCAGCGCCGCAGGACAGTGATCACCAAGGCGAGGAAGACGCACGACCAGAGGATCCGGTGGATGAGGATTTCACCGGCGCCGATGCCTTGAAACAGGGCGAAGAATAACGGAAAGCACCCCCACATGCCGTAGGCCATCAGGCCCAGTGCGATTCCCTTGCGCGGCTCGGTGGGCTGCCCCATGGTGTTCTCCCGGCGGAAAAACGCTCACGGTACCACACCGCCGTCGCCGGGGCTGCGCCTCGGGCCTGGCTCCGGTACGCTAGTCGGCGAAACATCACGTCGACATCCACAAGGGGGCGGTCATGACCCAGTTGAGAACTACCCTGGTGCAGTGTGACCTGCGCTGGGAAGACCCCGAGGCCAATTGCCGGATGCTGGAAGACCTGCTGGGCGAGCTAGGGCAGGGTGAGACAGACCTGATCGTGTTGCCGGAAATGTTTGCCACGGGTTTCACCATGAACTCTCGTGACATGGCGGAACCCATGGACAATAGCCCGGTGGTGGCCTGGCTGGTCAACCAGGCGCGTCGGCGCGGCTGTGTGGTGACCGGAAGCGTCGCCATTCAGGAGGGCGGTGAGTACTTCAATCGCCTGATCTGGGCACGGCCCGACGGTACCCTGGTGCATTACGACAAGCGCCACTTGTTCCGCATGGCCGGTGAGCACGAACGCTATGGCATGGGATTGGATCGTGTGATTGTCGAACTCAACGGCTTTCGCATTCTGTTGAGTGTCTGCTACGACTTGCGCTTTCCGGTATGGCTGCGTCAGCAGCCCGCGGCAGGTGACAAGTTCGAATATGATGCCTTGTTGTGTGTGGCCAATTGGCCCGCGCCGCGTCGCCATCCCTGGCGCACGCTGCTCCAGGCTCGCGCCATCGAGAACCTGTGCGCCGTCATCGGCGTCAATCGGGTCGGTGAGGATGCCAAGGGGTTGCCCTATGCCGGTGATTCCATGCTGATCGATGCCAAGGGTGAGGCCTTGATCGATGAGGCCGAGGGGCAGCCGTTCTTGCGTACCGGCGTGCTGGATCGCGATGCGCTGTCCGAGTTTCGCCAGAAATTCCCCGCCTGGATGGACGCCGATGCCTTTATGCTTTCCACCGAGGTAGGACACTGATGCGCCTGGACCGATTTCTGTCTGAAACCACCGACCTGACCCGTAGCCTCGCTAAACGGGCTCTCGCCCGTGGCGAAGTGACGGTCAACGACGAGCGTGAATCCAAGGCGGCACGACACCTGAAGGACGATGATCGCGTTGCCTGGCAGGATGTGCCGCTGGCGCTGGTCGGTTTGCGCCACCTGATGCTGCACAAGCCCGTCGGCGTCGAGTGTACCGCCAGACGCGGCCTCTACCCCCGCGCGGTGGACCTGATCGAGTTGCCCAATGCCGATCGCCTGCAGCCGGTGGGACGCCTGGATGTCGAAACCACCGGCCTGCTGTTGCTGACCGATGATGGGCAGTGGTCGCACCGCGTGACGTCGCCTCGTCGTCGCTGCGCCAAGGTCTATCGAGCGACGCTGGCTCGCGCACTGGAGGGCGAGGCGGCCGAGCAAGCCATCCAGCGTGTGGTGGACGGGTTGCTGCTGGAGGGCGAGGACAAGCCTACCCAGCCGGCGGAGCTGAAAATGCTCGGGCCGAAGGAGGCACGACTGACCGTTCACGAGGGACGCTATCACCAGGTACGCCGGATGTTCGCGGCGCTGGGGAATCATGTCGATGCGCTGCATCGCGAGTCGGTCGGTGAGTTGACCCTTGATGCGTCGCTGGCGCCAGGGGAATGGCGCACCTTGAGTGATGAGGAGGTGGCGTTGTTCTGATTCGGGCTCGCCCCGCCGGGTCAGTCGCCGATTTCAATGCGCGCCCGGCCTGCTGCCTTGGCGCGGTACAGTGCCCGGTCGGCCTGGGCCAGCAGGCCGCGCGGGTCATTGCCGTGGTGGGGGAAGCTGGCGACGCCACAGGACACCGAAATGGTCCCGAGCGATTCTCCTTCGTGGTGGAACGCGGCCCTGGCCAGGGCATTGGTCATGTCGACGATGCGCGCCTTGGCTTCGTCTGCCGTGGCGCCCGGCAGCAGCACGACGAATTCTTCGCCGCCGAGTCGGCAGACGACATCGATCTCGCGAAAGCTGCCGGCCAGCAGTCGGCCAACGCCGGTGAGCACGACGTCTCCAGCGGCATGGCCGAAGCGGTCATTGAAGTGCTTGAAGTGGTCGATGTCGATCATCACCAGGCTCAAGGGGTTGCCCTTGCGCAGAGAGATCGCCGCCTCGTGGGCCATCAACTCATCGAAGTAGCGTCGGTTGTGCAGGCCTGTCAGGCCGTCCTGATAGGAAAGGGTGGCCAGTTCGTCCTGCAGCAGAATTCCCGCTAGCACCAGCGCCACCCGGGACAGGCCACGCTCGATGAAGCGTCGCGTCTGTTCCCGCTGGGACGGTCGCTCATCGAGAGATTCCCCTGGCTGTAGCACCAGCACGGCGAGGCGGCGCGACTCGCGATGTGGCCGGGGAACATCGAGTGGCAGGTACCAGAGGGGGGCGCTGGCGTTGGCATCCTGTTGCTGCCGGTACGCGGATCGGACGATAGGTTGGCGTAGCATGATCGGAATGTGCTGGGATGGCGTCACCAGGCTGCCGTTCTGAAGTTCGGTTTCGGCGGGCTTGGGCACATCCTCGAGGATCGCCGGGAAGTGCACCCCGTCAGGCCACGAATGTTCAAACAGCAGGCGGTCGTTACTGACCGCGGGGCGGTAGAAGGCGCCGGCGAGCGGGGACAGCAGCGTGGGCAGTTCGCCCGCGATGATGTCCAGGGCGATGTCGATACTGCCCGTGCGCTGCAGGCGATCGATCAGATTGCCAAGCTCATGGGTCTTGCGATTCTCCAGCGCGAGTTGGGTGGCGCGTTGTCCTTCCTGCTCGGCCAGGACGGCCAGTTCGTGGGTGCGCTCGGCGATCTCGCGTTCCAGAAAGGCGTTAAGGTGAGTCAACTCGCGCTGGCTGCTGACGTAATGACGCAGTGAGATGATGACCATGGCCAACGTAAAGGCCAGGGCTCCCAGGTGCACTGGCACCATGTACCAGTCGACGAAGCCATGGGCGACAAGCATGTCGACAACCAGGAATATGGCGAATACAGCGTAACTGCTTACCACCAGCCGTTGATTGGTGGTGAGGGTCCGGTGGTGAAGGACCAGAATGCCGGTGAGCAGGATAAGGCTCGTCAATAGCAAGGCGTCGAAGACAGGAAAGGTGTCCGCCAAGGACACTACACCGGCGAGAGACAGCCCGACCGCGGCAATCGCATACCCCAGGTGACCGAGCCAGATCGCGCGAAGGATCCGTGTCCCCTTGGTGGGGAACCAGTGTTCCAGCATCAACGCCATGGCGATGGGGAGGGAAAAGTAGCCAAGGGCGGCGAGATAGTCCCACAGCAGTGGCCTTGCCAGCAGCAGCTGACTCGCGTCGCTCTCGGCCAGCACCATGGTGCCGGCCGACAAGGCGAACAGACTGATGCTGCCGAAATGCAAACTCTCTCGTTGCAGGGGGACCATCAGCGCGGCGAGGGCCGCGAGAAGCAGGCAAAAAGCGGAAACGATCAGGTCTCCCCGGGTCGACTTGAGGATCCTAGGGAGCACGTCGGCCTGCTCCATGATCGAGACCTCGCCCCACAACCCAATATCCTTGTAATCGGAAAACAGACGCAGATAGAGGAGCTTGCCCGGGATACCTTCGGACAGCGCAATGCTGTGCCAGGTCCAGCCAGCGAATCGGCCCTTTCCGTCGCCATCGAACTGGCCATGGCGATAGACGACCTTGCCGCCGAGATAGGCCTCGGCGATAAGGTTGATGCTCGAGATGAACAGGACAGGCTCGCGCCACTCGCCATCGGGCAGGGCGATCCTGAGCCAGAGGTTGTCGTGGGAGCCGCGTCCCGGCGGATTCAGTGGCCCTGGCGCCTCCTGCCAGCCCGGGTCATCGCTGCCAGCAGCCCATCGAGGGGCCCCGTCGGTGCCAAAAGGCGAATCGCCCCAACGGTATTCCCAGCCCTGGGTGAGCGGCACGGCGCTTCCGCCCGGCTCGGCAGCGGGCAGGACCGTAGAGGTCGCTAGGACCAGCAGGGCGACAAGATAGCGCAAAAGCGAAGACATCATAGACCCAGCGAAAATCGACCCGGGCAGTATAGAACGGCTGAAGAGCGCATAGGGGGACGATTTCGGCAGACTGAGTCAACGCTAATGTGCTCAAACGATAGGCGTTGAGCCGATATGGCACGGGCTACTTCGAACGATCTGCCACCCTCCAAGTCGCTGGGCCCGTCACGACCGGTTGAATGGTCTCGGGTGGCGAGGCGGCATCAGGAGCAACGACGTGGGGAACAATACCAGGGGCAGTGGCGCCGGGGAGGCGGTGATGGCGCACCGCTAGACTCGGTACTCCCTGTCGCGTATCCATCACAGGCGCCCGGGGTTATACCGTTACCTGCTGTACTATCCAACATCCACAACGCACAACGAAACGCCAGACATCTAATATTGTCATTCGTCCATCGCAGGCGCACACAAGCCCGAAGCGTTTACCAAGGCACGAGTATAGTCACTGGAGGGGGCGCTAAGCACGGCATCACAGTCGCCTTGCTCGACCACTCGTCCGTCCTTGAGCACCATGATGCGATGCGCCATCGCACGTACCACCGCCAGATCATGGCTGATGAAAAGATAGCTCAGGCCGCGGCGTGCCTGCAGATCTCGCAGCAGGGTGACGAGCTGTTTTTGCACCGTGCGATCCAGCGCCGAGGTCGGTTCGTCGAGCACGATCAGCTTCGGTTCGAGGATGATGGCCCGTGCCACCGCGATCCGCTGACGCTGCCCGCCGGAAAACTCATGGGGATAGCGCTCGCTGACATCCTCCGGCAAGCCGACTTCCCTCAGAGTGTCGCGCACTCGCCGAGCCACTTCGTCGGCACCGAGGTTCGGATGATGGAAGCGGAGCCCCTCGCTGACGATGTCGGCCACCGGCAGGCGTGGTGACAGCGAGCCGTAGGGGTCCTGGAAGACGACCTGAAGCTGTCTGCGCCGACGGCGCAGGGCATCGCCGGCGAGCAGATCCAGTCGTTCGTTGTCGAAGTCGATCTCTCCACGGCTCGCTGTCAGGCGTAGCAGGGCCAAGGCGAGAGTCGTCTTGCCGGAACCGGATTCGCCAACGATGCCCAGGGTTTCGCCCTCACCGACATGCAGATCCAGTGGCGCGACTGCCTCGAAGGCCGGTGGTCGGCGGCGAAAGAGCCGTTTCGGGCGCTGAAAGGCCACCGCCAGGCCGCGGGTCTCGAGCAAGCGGCGTTGACTCGCCCTGGCCGACGGCTTCCCGGCGGGCTCCGCGGCCAGCAACTCTCGGGCATGAGCGCTACGCGGGGCATTGAACACTTCCTTGACCGTGCCGCTTTCCTGCACTTCACCATGACGCATGACGCACACGCGATCGGCGTGGCGTCGGACCAGATTCAAATCATGGGTAATGAACAGCATGCCCATGCCGTTCTCGTCTCTGAGGCTTGCCAAGAGAGCGAGAATGTCCTGTTGCACGGTGACATCCAGGGCCGTGGTGGGTTCGTCGGCGATCAGTAGCTGGGGCCGATTGGCGATCGCCATGGCGATGATGACGCGCTGACGCTGGCCGCCCGAGAGCTGATGAGGCCAGGCGTCCAGCAGTTCGTTGGCGCGCGGTAGCTGGACTTGTTCAAGCAGTTCCTGGCAGCGCCGGCGGGCATGTTTGCCGCTCAGTCCCTGGTGCAGACGCAGGGTTTCGGCGATCTGGCGGCCGATGCGGTGAAGTGGGTTGAGCGACGTCATGGGCTCCTGGAAGACGAAGCCGACGCGTCGTCCGAGCAGGTGTTGCCACTGCCTCGGGGCGAGTGTGGAAAGATCGGTGCCGTCCAGGCGGCGTCCGCCGCTGATGCGCGCATTGCGCGGTAGCAAGTTCAAGGCGCCCAGCGCCGACACCGACTTGCCGGACCCGGACTCGCCGACCAGTGCCAAGGTTTCACCGGGGGACACGCTGAGTGACAGGCGATCGACGACGGTGACGCCATCGAAGGCGATGGACAGTTCGTCCAGGGAGAACAGCGGCTCAGTGGTCATGAGCGGAAGATCCTGTGGTCGGCGTGGCGCGATCGGACGGCTCAGGGTGTTGTACATGGCGGGGGTCGAAGGCATCGCGTACTCCCTCGCCGATGAAGACAAGCAGCGACAGCATGGTGGCCAGCGTGACGAAGGCGGTAATCCCGAGCCAGGGGGCCTGCAGGTTGTTCTTGCCCTGGGCGACCAGTTCACCAAGCGATGGCGAACCGGGCGGCAAACCGAAGCCGAGAAAGTCGAGCGCGGTCAGGGTCGTGATCGCCCCGGTGAACAGGAAGGGCACGAAGGTGAGGGTTGCGACCATGGCATTGGGCAATACGTGGCGCCACATGATCAGCCGCGAGGGCAAGCCCATGGCCTTGGCCGCTCGGACGTATTCAAGGTTCCGGGCACGCAGGAATTCGGCGCGTACGATGTCGACCAGCCCGAGCCAGGAGAACAGCAGCATGATGCCCAGCAACCACCATAGATTCGGCTCGACCAGGCTTGCCAGGATGATCAGCAGGAACAGCACCGGCAAGCCCGACCAGATTTCGGTGAAACGCTGGCCGATAAGATCGACGCGGCCACCGAAATAGCCCTGGACACCCCCGGCGACCACTCCCAGGACCAGCGATCCCGCCGTCAGAATCAAGGCGAAGACCACCGATAACCTGAAGCCGTAGATGACGCGGGCGAGCACGTCGCGTCCCTGGTCATCGGTCCCCAGCCAATGGGTCGCGTCCGGGGGCGACGGTGCCGGGTGGGTCAGGGCCATGTCCAGGGTGTCGTAGGAGAACGCGATCGGAGCCCAGAGCATCCAGCCATCGGCCTCTATGGCTTCCCGAGTGAAGTCGTCACGGTAGTCGGCGGGTGTAGGCAAGAACCCACCGAACTGGGTGTCGGGGTAGTCCGCCACTACCGGGAAGTACCATTGCCCCTGGTAGTTGACCAGTAGTGGACGGTCGTTGGCGACCAGCTCGGCGCCGAGACTGATGACAAAGAGGAAGGCAAATACCCACAAGGACCACCAGGCACGACGGTGCTGGCGGAAGCCTCGTAGCCGACGACGGGTGATGGGGGACAGGGAGGCGAACGGGGCGCGCATGCTCAGGACTCCCGAGTGTCAAAATCGATGCGGGGGTCGACCCAGACATAGGTCAGGTCGGAGACGAGTTTCAGTACCAGCCCGATCAGGGTGTACAGATACAGAGTGCCGAAGATGACCGGGTAGTCGCGCTGCATTACCGCTTCGAAGCCGAGCAGACCAAGTCCATTGAGCGAGAAGATCACCTCGATCAGCAGTGAACCGGTAAAGAAGATGCCGATCAACGCCGAGGGCAGGCCGGCGATGATGATCAGCATGGCGTTGCGGAACACATGGCCGTAGAGGACGCGGCGGTCGCTGGCGCCCTTGGCTCTCGCCGTGAGCACGTACTGACGATGCACTTCATCGAGGAAGCTGTTCTTGGTCAGCATGGTCAGGGTGGCAAAGCTGCCGATGGCAGACGCCGTGACGGGCAGCACGATGTGCCACAGATAGTCCTTTACCTTGCCCCAGTTGGAGAGATCGGCGAAGTCCGGCGACGTCAGCCCGCGCAAGGGGAACAGGTCCCAGTAGCTGCCGCCGGCAAATAGCACGATCAGCAGGATGGCAAACAGAAAGCCGGGTATGGCGTAGCCGACGATCACCAGCCCCGAGGTCCAGACATCGAAACGCGAGCCGTGATGAAGGGCCTTGCGTATGCCCAAGGGAATCGAGACCAGATACACCAGCAGCGTGGTCCACAGTCCCAGCGAAATCGACACCGGCAGTCGGTCGAGCATCAGCGTGGTGACCTTCTCACCGCGGAAGAAGCTCTCGCCGAAGTCGAAGGTCGCGTAGTCCACCATCATGTCCAGGAAACGCTCCGGGGCCGGCTTGTCGAAGCCGAACTGGACCTCCAGTTGGCGGATGAACTGTTCGGGCACGCCGCGGCTACCGCGAGACTCACCACCTTGTACCGTATCACCGCCGCCGCCCTGCAGGCGGGTACTGCTTTCGCTGGAGAGCCCCTCGAAGCGCGCCAGAATCTGGTCGATCGGTCCGCCCGGAGCGGCCTGAACGATGAGAAAGTTGAGCAGCATGATCCCGAACAGGGTCGGTATCATCAGCAGCAGGCGGCGCAGGACGTAAGCGGCCACGGGCGATCCTTGGTTACGGCGGGAACGAAGACGACGCCGGCTTCCCGGCGTCGCGCCTAGCGACTATCTGGCAGCGATTCGCGTCGTGCCCGGCATGGCTTAGCGACTACGCTGACGACTCTCGATGTCGGCGCCACGGTCGGGGTCGACCCACCACGCTTCCAGGTCGAGGGTGTACCGCGGAAACGGCTCCTGCCAGGCGAACTTGTCCCACAGGGCGATACGATGCGCACTGAGATGGAACTGCGGAATCACGTAGAAGCCCCAGCGCAGCACCCGGTCCAGGGCCTGGGCGGCCGTATCGAGCGCCACGCGTGAATCGGCGGCGATCAGCCGATCGACCAGGTCATCGATGGTGGGGTCTGCCAGGCCGATCAGGTTGCGGCTCTGCGGTTGGTCGGCGTATTCGCTGCCCCAGAAATCGCGCTGCTCATTGCCGGGGTTGGCCGATTGGGGAAAGCTGCCGACGACGATATCGAAGTCGAAGCTACGCAACCGGTTGAGGTACTGGTTGACGTCTACGGTGCGCACGTTGCCGTCGATGCCGAGGCGCTTGAGGTTGCGCAGCAGCGGCTGGGCAATGCGCTCGAACTGGGTGCTGTAGAGCAGGATCTCGACGGAGAGCGGGGCGCCTGTCTCGGTGTTGATCATGGCGCCGTCGCGAGCCTCGTAACCGGCGTCCCTGAGCAGGGCGAGGGCTTCGCTCAGGCGTGGCCTCATGGCCTCGGGTGTCGCCATCGGTAACGATTCGCTGAAGACGGCCTCGGGGAGTTCATCCCGGTGCGGTTCCAGCAGCGCCAGTTCCGCTTCCGAGGGCAGGCCGGTGGCCTCCATCTCGGAGTTCTCGAAGTAGCTGTCGGTGCGCTCGTAGGCACCGTAGAACAGGTTCTTGTTGAGCCACGGGAAGTCGAAGGCCAGGTTGATCGCCTGCCGCACCTTTCTGTCCTGAAACTTGGCTCGGCGCAGGTTCATCACATAGGCCTGCATCCCGGCGGGCTGGCCGTCGGGCACCGTCAACTGAGTCACGAAACCGTTGTTGAGGGCCGGGAAATCGTAGGCCGTCGCCCAGTTGCTGGCCGAGTTTTCCATGCGCATATCCAGGTTCCCGGCCTTGAACGCCTCCAGCGCGACGGTCTGGTCACGGTAGTAGTCGAATACCAGTCGATCGATGTTATGCCGGCCTCGATTGACCGGCACGTCCTTGCCCCAGTAGTCGGGGACTCGTTCATAGACGATGCGGCGTCCGGGGTCGACCTCGGCAATGCGATAGGGACCGGAGCCGAGTAGCGCATCGCGTGTCACGGCAGTGAAGTCACGCTCGGCCCAGTAGTGCTGGGGCAGAATCGGCATCTGGCCGAGGATCAATGGCAGCTCCCGCGACTCGCTCTCGCCGAGCTCGAAGCGCACCGTGTCCTGGTCGACGGCCGTGACCGAGGTGACATCGCTGTAATAGGCGCCGTAGAAAGGCTGGCCCTTTTGGGTCAAGGTCTCGAAGCTGAAGACGACGTCGCTGGCTTCCACCGGCTCGCCGTCATGAAAGCGTGCCGCGGGCCGCAGGTCGAATTCGACCCAGCGCCGATCGGGGTCCAGGCGAATGCCGCCGGCAAGCAAACCGTACATGGTGAACGGTTCATCGGCGTTGGCTTCGAGCAAGGTATCGTAGACGAGTGTAAGGCCTGAGGCGGGCGTGCCACGAACAATGAACGGATTGGTCGAGTCGTAGCTGCCGACTGCCGCACGAATCAAGCTGCCGCCCTTGGGGGCCTCGGGATTGGCATACGGCAGATGGTCGTAGCCATCGGGTAGGCCAGGCGCCCCATACAGCGCGAGGGCATGCACGGTGGGCACCTCGGAGGGCTCGGCGGCCTGCCCGGGGGCCGCGAGCAAGGCACCCAGTATCAGCCAGGTGCCAGTCGCCAGGCATCGCATCGAAGGTAAGTCCTTGTCTTACGGGGCGCCGGGGTGGCGCCCGCCTTCACCTACCGGAAAGTGTCAGTTGCTGACCCGGTTGTAAAGCCTGAGGATTATCGATGCCGTTCCAACGCGCCAGATCGGTGGCGGCGACCGAGTGCAACGAGGCGATTTTCGACAAGGTGTCGCCGCGTTGCACGGTGTGCATGGAGCCAGCGGTGGCGGAGCTGGCGACGTTGATCGCCCCGAGGGTGGCGAGTTCAGAGCGAAGAGTCGCGGCATTCGCCGACGGAACCAGCAGCTGGCGCGTGTGGCGCGGGTCCGCGGTCGACGATTTCAGGCCAGGGTTCAGCGCGGCAAGCTCGGCGGTCGTGGTGCCTGCCAGTGTTGCCGCCTTGCTCAGGCTGATCGGCGACGTCAGAGACACCTTGGCGAAGGCCGCCGAGCCACTGATTTCCGGCAGCACGATGCCGTAGGCCTCGGGGTCGTCGATGATCCGAGAGATGGCCATCAACTTGGGCACGTAGGCCATGGTCTCGGACGGCAGGTTCAGGTCCCAGTAGTCGCCGGTCAGCCCGCGTGCCTTGGCGGCGCGGCGAGCGTTGTTGACCGTGCCGGCGCCGGCATTGTAGGCGGCGAGCGATAGCTGCAGGTCGCCTGCGTACCATTGATCGGCCTGGGTCTCGATATAGTCGAGCGCGGCGCGGGTCGAGGCGACGACATCGTTGCGACCGTCCCAGGCACCGTTACGCTTGAGGCCAAGCGCATCGCCGGTACGGGGCATGATCTGCCATAGCCCGGCGGCGCCGAAGTGGCTACGCGCCTTGGGATCGAACGAGCTTTCGACGAAGGGAATCAGAGCGATTTCGCCCGGCAGGCCACGTGATTCGACCTGCTGCGTGATCCAGGCAAGCCAAGGACGGGCGCGCTCGGTGATCTCCGCGATGTTTTCGGGACTGGACCGATAGTAGTCGATCCACTCCTGAACCCGTGCATTGACCACCTCGTCGCGCCACTGGAAATCGGCCCGCAGGCTGGTCCAGGCATCCTGGGGCTCGAGCTCCAGCGCATCCCAGAAGTGCATCGTCAGATTCTGGTGGGGGCTGGCGGACGGGGCTTGTGAGCCAGGTGCCTGTGAGGTGGTAAAACCGGCACCGGGCAGGTGGTTGGCAGGCAGAGTGGAAGCCTGGCTGGTATAGGCGCCGGCCATCAAGGACCCAAGCAGGGCCAGGCTACTGGCGGCGCCGAGTAGTCGTCTACGGGCAGTGTGGAAAGTCATGCTTACTAGGGTCTCCTGGCCGGCGAGCCTGTCGCCGGTCGCTCATCGATCAAACGGATAACGGGAAAAGGGCGCCGCGTGCGAAGTCAGAAGTTGTCCTTCCAGGCACGTAGCGTTGCAAAGGTGGCATCCTTGCTATCAGTCGACCCATGAGCCGCGGCGGCGCGCCGTACCCCGGCGTCGTCGCAACGCAGGAAGGGGTTGATGCGGCGCTCACGCTCCAGCGTGGTAGGCAATGTGGGTCGGTCCAGGTCCCTGGCGCGCTCGCACTCTCGTGCGGCAGCGATCACATCGTCGTTGTCGGGGTCCGCGGCCTTGGCGAAGGCGAGGTTCGACAGGGTATATTCGTGTGCAGCGAATACCAGGGTATCGTCGGGCAGTGCATCGAGGCGGGTCAGCGATGCGCACATCTGGGGCGGAGTCCCTTCGAACAAGCGACCGCAACCACCACTGAACAGCACGTCACCACTGAACAGCAACGGCGGGATCCCGGCAGTAAAGAAGGCGATGTGGTCCAGCGTGTGCCCCGGGGCGGCGATGACCTCGAACAGCCGGCCCATGATGCGAAACTCATCGCCATCGGACACGCGCTCGTCGATGCCGTCTATCTCGGGATTGTCGGGGCCGATGACGCGAGGCGCGTAACGTTGAATCAGCTCACCCAGGCCACCGGTGTGGTCATGATGGTGATGGGTGATCAAGACGCCGCCGAGGGTGAGTCCCTCGCGCTCGAGATACGCGATCACCGGAGCCGCATCACCCGGATCCACGACGCAGACTTCTTGACTCGAGTCCTGGCGCAGCAGCCAGATATAGTTGTCGCTAAAGGCTGGGATCGGTGTCACGCTCAACATGGGCAAAAGAGTCCTCGATGCGTCTGGTCTGGGCGATAGTGGCCTCGGCCTGGCGCCGTCAGTTCGAAAAATACTGGCGTCGTCTGCTCGAAAATGCCTGGCGCCGTCTGTTCGAAGGTGATAGGTAAAGTGCCCCGCAAAATCCGACACTCTGGAGGGAACGCCTCACCATGTCAAATGAGCCGGAACCGATGCAACTCGCCCGCTTGATGCGGCATGGTCGGAAGTTCTGGGCCAGCGATGCGGGTCAGGCGATGCGTCGCGCGGAACGGGCCTGCCTTGGCCCACTCGGGGAGCGCTGGTTCGGGGCCCACGGGCTGGAGATGTCGCTGGGTGACCCGCTGGTCGCCGACATGTGCCATATCCGACACTTGATGCGCTGGGCTCCGACCCGCGAATTGGCGGAAAGTTCCTCGACCCTGGTGTGCCCGTCGGAGAGCCTTCCGCTGCCGGCAGGGGTGCTGGACCTGGTGGTGTTGCACCATATGCTCGAGGTGGTGCAAAACCCTCACCAGCTGCTTCAGGAAGCCGCGCGGGTCACCGCTGCGCAAGGGCGGTTGATCATCGTCGGCTGGTCGCCGGTCTCCGCGGCAGGGATGATGCGACTGGGCCCCGGGCACCGTCAGCGACTGCCGGGCCAGGGCCATTGGCGCACCGCCGGGCGGTTGAAGGATTGGCTGGAGTTTGTGGAATTCGAGATCGAACGGTTAGACTATTGCGGCTTCCATTTACCCGGCATGGCGCCGCGCAACGCATTGCTCGAAACCCTCGGGCGGCGCCATAACTTACCGCTGGGTGACGGCTATATCATCCAGGCGCGCTGTCGCTCCCAGTTGGCATGTCACCAGACCAAGCGGCCCCTGTTTGGCACGCCACTGGGGACATCCAGCCTCGGCGCGACGCGGCTGGATCCCAACCCCAAGGCTCACGCCAAGCACAAGGTGACGACTCGGTGACAGAGGTCAACTCAGACCCCCAAGTGATCATTTATACGGACGGCGGTTGCCGTGGTAACCCTGGACCGGGTGGCTGGGGGGCGCTGATGTCCAGCGGGCCTCACGAGAAAGCCTTGAAGGGCGCCGAAGCGTCGACGACCAATAACCGTATGGAACTCACTGCGGCCATCATGGCCTTGCGCGAGCTCAAGCGGCCGTGCCGTGTGGCGTTGTGGACGGACTCCGAGTACCTGCGCAAAGGGATCACCGAGTGGATCCACGGCTGGATCAAGCGCGGTTGGAAGACGGCGGCAAGACAACCGGTGAAGAATGCCGACCTTTGGCGCGCGCTACACGAGCAATCTTTACGTCATGACGTCGAGTGGCATTGGGTCAAGGGGCATAGCGGGCACCCCGGGAACGAAGCCGCCGACCGCCTGGTCAATGAAGCCATCGACGACTTGCTCGAGAAAGGCTGAGCGCCTCGGGCTAGTCGTGCTTCGCGTTTGCAGTTCTCCCCGAGCAAGGCCTTGCTCGCCACCCGACCAATGAGACTCCGAGATGCGCCAGATCGTACTGGATACCGAAACCACCGGCATCGAGACTCGCGATGGCCACCGCCTGATCGAGATCGGTGCGGTGGAGATGATCAACCGGCGGTTGACCGGGAATACCTACCATCAGTTCATCAACCCCGAGCGGGAGATCGAAGCCGAGGCGATCTCCATTCATGGCATCACCAATGAGCGGGTGGCCAATGAGCCGGTGTTCGCCGAGATCGCCGATGCGTTCTGGGACTTTATTCGCGGCGCCGAGTTGGTGATCCATAACGCCCCCTTCGACGTCGGCTTCATCGACCACGAGACCAACCGGCTGAACGGCGCGCGGCAGGGCGCTCCCCTGGGGCCGGTGAAAGAGCATTGTGGGGTGCTCGATACCCTGGTCATGGCCCGTAGGATGCACCCCGGTCAGCGCAACAGCCTGGATGCACTGTGCAAGCGCTACGATATCGATAACGGTCACCGGGTGCTTCACGGGGCCTTGCTCGATGCCGAGATACTCGCCGACGTCTATCTGGCGATGACCGGTGGGCAGACGGCCCTGTCGCTGGACGCCGGCGATGACGCCGGCAGCAAGACCAGCGAGGCCCCGGGAGAATTTAGCGTGCGGCGCCTGGCACTCGAGCCGGGGCAGCTACGGGTTTCTCGTCTGTCCGATGCCGAGCTCGCGGCTCACCATGGCAAGCTCGATGGGCTGCGCGCGAAGGCCGGCACCTGCGTCTGGGATGCGTTACCCGAGCGTCTGTATGGCACCGGTCGCAGCAACGAGGCGTGATGATGCTGAGACGTGAGATTCCCATCGGAGTGAGTCGTGGCCGCGTCATTTCCTTGGCGAGTGGGCGTATTGCGCCAGGGCTCGATGGCACACCGTTAAGCGAACCCCGGGCGTGGGGTGAGGGCATCAAGGCGTTGTGCTGGTGGGGCGACGAGCCGGTGGGGCTCGAACTCGTCGAGTCGCCGCAAGACGACTGGCCCGATGGGCGCACCTGGCTGAGTCATCTGCCAGAGCGCTGGTTTCCGCTGGTGTCGACCGCCTTGCAGGTTGGCGCCTGGGCCCTCAATCATCGCTTCTGCGGTCGTTGCGGTTCGCCGGCGAACCGGCTTGACCACGAGTTTGCCATGCACTGCAATAATTGCGGCCATCGCAACTATCCACGGATTTCGCCGTGCATCATCACCCTGGTCACCCACGGCGAGTCGCTTCTCCTGGCGCGTAGTCCGCGCTTTCCTCCGGGGCGTTACTCTACGCTGGCAGGCTTCATCGAGCCGGGCGAGTCGGCCGAGGAGGCGCTGCATAGAGAAGTCCATGAAGAGGTGGGGCTGACGCTGGGTCGCTTGCGCTATGTTCGCAGCCAAGCCTGGCCGTTCCCGCATTCGCTCATGCTCGGCTACCTGGTGGAGGCGGCGAGTCGTCGTATCGTCATCGATGGCCGCGAAATACAGGATGCCGCCTGGTTTTCTCCGCGAAAGCTGCCCCAGTTACCGCCGCTGTACTCGATTTCGCGGGAACTGATCGAGCTCCATCTGGCCGAAGTGCGCGATGGCAGATAGCGGGGCAGGTCGCTACCGCCCCTGCCTCGAGCAGGCTCCTCGTCCTGCCGAGCCGAGCCGGCCGCAAGGTCGAGGCTGGCCGGTGCCGGAACGGGCCACGCAAGAGCTCCGGCAGCCATCGAAAGTGCAGGGGGAGCGCCTCGGCGATGTCTTTCAGCCCTTGGGGAAGAGCTCGGTGAGCTTCGTCGCCAGCATGATGTTACCGGTGGCCTTGAGCTTGCCCGTCATGAAGGCCGTCATGCCATTGATGTCGCCGGTCATGATGCCTTTGAGCGTATCTGTGCTCATGCTCAGGCTGACCGATGGGTCGTCGTGCTCGCCCTGCTGAATGTCCAGCGTGCCGTCGTTGATCGCAACGTAGTGGTCGTCGGCGTCGCTGAAGTGAAACTGGAAGACTTCCCGCATGCCTTGTGCGGCGGCGGGGTCGAAGCGTTCTTGCAGAGCGGCGAGGGTCTGTGACATGACGGCGTCCTTGGTGAAAAGTGATGGAGCTGCGCAGGTTATTTCAAACGATCGTTTTATTCAAGCGCTTCGCATTAACCCTGAAAGCGTCTTACCACAGACACAGTTGTGAATGAGGAGTTCGACATGATCCACTGGCTCGCGGAAATGGGCACGTTTCTGGTTCAACTGGTTGCCGTCGCATTGGTCGTCGTATTGGTGGCCCTTGCTATCCTGCGGGCCAAGTCGGGCACCAGGAGTGACGCCGATCGCCTGCGCCTTGAAGACTTGAGCCTGCGATTCGAGCGCCGTCAGAAGCACCTTAACGAGACCATTGCGCCGGCGAAAAAAAAGGCGCGGTGGCGCCGGTTTCCGAGCCTTTCCCGACGCAAGGCCGATCCTGTTGCCGATGGTGGCAGTGACGAGCGCAAACCCACGCTATGGGTCATCGACTTTCATGGTGACCTCAAGGCCAGTGGCGTAGGGCGCTTGGCTCAGGAAACCACCGCGTTGTTGTCGGTGGCGGAGCAGAATGATGAGATTGTGGTACGCCTCGAGTCGCCTGGCGGTCTCGTACACACCTACGGCTTGGCCGCGGCGCAGCTCGACCGCCTGCGTCAGGCCGGGCTGTCCACGACCGTCTGCGTGGATGCCGTTGCGGCCAGTGGCGGCTATTTGATGGCCTGCAATGCCGACCGCATTCGCGTCGCACCCTTCGCCGTCATCGGTTCCATTGGCGTCGTCGCCCAGGTGCCCAATATTCATCGGTTGTTGAAGCGCCACGACATCGATGTCGAACTGATGACCGCGGGACGCTACAAGCGCACGCTGACCGTGCTGGGTGAAAACACCGACGAGGGCAGGGACAAGTTCCGCTCGGACCTGGAAATGACCCATGACAAGTTCAAGCGCTACGTCGCCGATCGGCGGCCGAGCCTGGCGATCGACGAGGTCGCCACGGGAGAGATCTGGTACGGCACCGAGGCCGTGGACAAGGGACTGGCCGATGACGTGGGCACGAGCGAGGACTATCTGATGGCGGCGATGAAGCGCTCGCGTGTCATGTCACTGCGTATTGAACGTCCCAAACCATTGGCCGAACGCCTGGGGTTCAGTGCCGCGCAAGTGGCGGAGCGCCTTATCGAGAGGGTGGAAGAGCGGTTGGACGCCGCTCGTTGGGAAAAGCGCTAAACCGCACTGTAGCCAGGCGACCGAGCCGATCGCCAAGAAACCGAAGGGCAGGAGCCGAGGCCGCGACGGTTTCGGGCCTGTTCGCGATGCTGACCCGCCGTGGCCCCTCGAGCCGTCATCGCGAGGTCGTGGCGTTCCCCAGGTTGTGGCTCGGTGCCGCTATCCTCCACCTTTGTGCTGTAGCGGCCTATCCGTCATTGGCGGCATTCATCTTGACGATGGCCGCTATCATGATGCTCGCGCTGTCGCCATTGAGAGAGTAGTAGATGGTTTGAGACGCCCGTCGCGTCGTCACCAGTTCGGCTCGTCGCAGAATCGCCAAATGCTGAGAAAGGGCCGACTGGCTAAGGCTCAGTCGTTGATTGAGCTCCGTTACCGAAAGCTCGCTACCTTCAAGCAGGCAGAGAATTCTGAGGCGGTTGTCATTGGCTATGGCCTTCAATAAACCGCTGGCCTTATCGACCACGGCGTCGCCGCCTTCCAGCAAACGACCTGCCACACGCTGTGAGCTATTCATCGACATCCCCCTCCCGATATGCCATGAGGCGATCGTGCCTGTTGATGGTGCCTATTGATGGTGCTTACGGCACTCCATCCTGCCGCCGGGTGGAGTCCGTTCGTGTTTCTCGATCTTTTCCGCGATGCGTGCCATGCGGCTGCTCGTGTGACGTGCTACGCGCATTTCCGCACCACCGTTCTGCCATTACGGCTGACTCAGTGCCCATGGGCAGGCCAATTGCCGTGTCCGACGATGCGAGATCGGCCTGATGACATGCCGCTGCATCTGGTTGCTTGCTGCCGGTACGCCTGGCCTAGCTCGGTTCGTAAAGCTCGGTTCGTGAAGCTCGATAAGTGAAGTTCGGTTCGCGAATCACCATGGCGATTCGGGCCCAGCGGTACGACGAAACTCCGACGTCGGCATGGTGCCCAATCGCGCCTTGCTCAATCACGCCTTGTTTAGCGCATCCCCGCCGGTACAAGACAACGGAAACCTGGTCTGGCGACAATGCCACTGCATGCGAGCCTTCCATCTGCCTAGCCTCCTGTCGCAACCGACTGTCGCAACCGGCTGTCGCATCCATCCAGCCATCTGTTACAGCGGCAGCAGCGGTGAAGCATGTCGACAACACTTCTATTTTGTGCACAGTTTGTGCAGGTGGCTTATGCAGGTGACTCTCGTTCTGCGTTCCCTGTGCTTTCCCCGTGCATTCAGTGTGTCCGTTGCTGTCGCTGCTTCACCGGCACCGTTCGCTGTTGAGTGTGCTTCCAGCCGAAGTCCCCGCGGCGCCACGTTTTAACGCATTCTTTCAACACGCAAGCCGCTTCGTGGAACGTCGGCATCTTCTGCCAGTAACGCTGGTCTACCGCTATTGATTCAGGATCTCCTCAATAATAGCGCATTGTAGGAGTAAACGCGTCTTAAACGCTTGTTTGTAATCGGAACTGCAGAATTTGTGCATGACACTTCGATAATTGTCGACAATTTGGTGTGAAATATAAGCTCCGTAACGCTTTTGTTGCGATTGGTTGCGGTAGTATGTGTTTTTGTTGCGCAAGGTCGCGCTGCTTTGTTGACAATGTCCCAAGACAAGGGTCGGGTTTGTTGCTTTCAGCACAACCCGTCACAACGCTGGCGATTGCAAGGCTCCTCGTCGCGGCCCTTTGGACTCATGCCGAGCACTGTAGTGGCAGGTGAATGACGGCGGCCTGGCCCCCGATGAGTGGCTCACGTACAATACGTGGCCCAAAAAGGTGTTCGATACGTCGTTCGCGTCTCGCCCACAGGGTTCCCTCACCCCTGACCAAAAAGGTGCGTCATGTTTGTTCTCAGTTCCCGCCAGCAACAGCGTCTGCTGGCTCTGATGATCGGTTTCCATATCGTCGTCATCGCCGCCAGCAACTATCTGGTTCAGCTGCCTTTTACCATCTTCGGGCTGCATACCACCTGGGGTGCCTTCAGTTTCCCCTTCATCTTCCTCGCCACCGATCTCACCGTTCGGTTGTTCGGCAAGGGGCCGGCCAGGGCGATCGTGGTGCGCGTCATGCTCCCCGCGCTGGTGATTTCCTATGTGATCTCGGTGGTGTTCCCACGCGGCAGCTTCGAGGGCTTTGCCGCGCTTGGTGAATGGAATCTGTTCGTTGCGCGGATTGCACTGGCAAGTTTCATGGCCTATCTCTTCGGGCAACTGATGGACGTTCAGGTCTTCGACAGGCTGCGGCGACTCGGCGCCTGGTGGGTTGCACCGGCGGTCTCGACGGTGGTGGGGAATCTGGTGGACACCTTTGCGTTCTTCTCGATTGCCTTTCACCGGGGCCCGGATCCTTTCATGGCGCTGCACTGGCCGGAAATTGCCGCGGTCGACTATGCGATCAAGTTGGCCATCAGTCTGGCATTTTTTCTGCCCCTGTACGGCGTGCTGTTGCGGGCTCTGAGTCAGCGTCTGGTCGCCGCCACAGGGGACGGCGAGCGTGCACACGAGCATGGCGTCGAAGGCTCACGCTCCTAGCCGGGCGTCAACCTGACGGATCGGCTCGACGCACCGCGATTCTAACGACACTGGAGGTTGCCTGATCATGGAACTGCATTTTACCGATACGGGAGGGGCAGGGGTTCCTCTGGTCATCGTCCACGGGCTGCTCGGCAGCGCCGATAACTGGCGCTCGCATGTCAAAGCCTGGGCATCGCACTATCGTGTCATCGCTCTCGATCTGCGCAATCACGGGCGTTCGCCTCACGCGTCGGGGATGGCCTATGCGGATATGGCACACGATGTCGTGTCTGTTCTCGATCGCTGCAATGTCGACAAGGCGTACCTGCTCGGTCATTCCATGGGGGGCAAGGTGGTCATCAGCCTCGCCCGCCTGATGCCTGAGCGGGTCGCCGCGCTGATTGTCGCCGACATCGCGCCGGTTGCGTATGACCACCACCACGATGCGGTGTTCGCTGCCCTGCGGCGGGTCGAATCCGGAGAGCCGACGGATCGTCGCCAGGCGGACGCCTTGTTGGCCGAGCATATCGACGAAAAACCCACGCGGATGTTTCTCGCCACCAACCTGGTGCGCGACGGCGAAGGCGTGTTGCGGGTAAGGGTAGGGCTGGATGCCATCGAGCAGGGCTACGCCGACATCATGCAGCTGCCGGCGGGAGATGGCAGCGTCGATCTACCCACTCTCGTGCTGCGCGGCGATCGCTCCGACTACGTCAACGACGAACGCCTGGAGGCCACGAAGCGTGTGCTCCCTCGCACCGAACTGGTCACGCTGTCTGCCGGGCATTGGTTGCACACCGAGCAGGCCGAAGGCTTCCAGCAGGCAGTCAACGCCTTTCTGTCACGCTTGGCGTGAGACGAGTGCAGTTGCCGTTGCCCGGCACCACGGCCTGGGAGCGGATCATCGCAGGCGACGGGAGAACTTGCGCTACCCCGGATCCCGGGCCAGGCGGTCGACGTCAGTGAGGGCCTTGAGGATGCCGCTTTCCCACAGGTGGCGTTCCAGCCGTCGATAGCGGGCTCGGTCGACGGCGCC
This sequence comes from Halomonas sp. V046, assembly GCF_052645355.1. Classification (NCBI taxonomy): domain Bacteria; kingdom Pseudomonadati; phylum Pseudomonadota; class Gammaproteobacteria; order Oceanospirillales; family Halomonadaceae; genus Halomonas; species Halomonas sp. V046. Next base: position 30,292 of record NZ_JBQXYF010000018.1, on the reverse strand, counting down.
GGGGCGCAGTGCCAGGCGGCGACGAATCTGCGGCCAGGCCTCGGCATTGGCCGCGGTATCCAGCGTTGGTTCGGTGCTGACCATCAGCCCCCACGCCTTGTCCGGGTGCTGGATGATCCACTCGGTGGCTTCCTGCAGGCCATCCACGAGAGGCCGGATAATCTCGCGCTGGGTGCGATAGTGATCGAGATTTGCCACCAGAATGAGGCCGTCGTGAATGGGGATGCCCAGATCCTCCAGGGTGAACAGCCGGGTGGCAATGCCGAGGTCGGCCAACTGACGCGGGAGCGTGAAGCGCAAGCCGCCGAGAAAGGCATCGACGCGCCCCTCGGCCATGGCCGACACCGCTCCAAAGTGCACGTCCCTGGGCGTCACGTGGTTCAGGTTGAGCCCTTCTTCATCGAGCACCGCGCGGAGCAGTACGTCGTGGCTAACATCGTCGGCGTAGCCGATGCGGTGGTCGATCAAGGCCAAGGCGGAGTCGATGCCCGAGGCTCGGCGCACGATGAGAGCCGACAGCGGTAGTTCGATCAGGGTGGCGACGCGAACCAGCGGCTTGCCCTGGTCGACCAGCCGGTGCAGCGTGGGCTGATCGGTAACGGCCAGGGTGGCGCGGGAAGCGGCGACGAGTTTCGATGGGACGTCCGGGTCCGCCGGCGTCTGCAGCCTGACGTCGAGGCCTCGTCGTGCGAACAGTCCGCGGGCCTTGGCGATGATCAGTGCCGCATGTGTTGGCCCGGGGTGCCAATCGAGCGCGATGTCGACTCGCTGCACCGGCGGTAAGGCGATCGGTTCTGGCGCTGAATCGACCACCGATGGCGCGACAGGCATCGAGGGCGTATCGACGCTCGGCCCGCTAGGGAGGCCCCGGTAGCGCGAAACAGCATCGTCGACGCTGTCGGAACCGGATGCCCCAGGGATGCCGATACGGGCGTCTTGTGGTCGCGGCCCCGGGGTGTCCGGATTGCCCTCGGGGGCGCTGTGGCTCGGGGCATCCGCCGGCGGGGCCGACTCGTCATCGTTTGCTGTCGGCTCGCCATCGGTCGCTGGGGCTGACGCTGACGGGGCCGCAGGGCGGTCCTCGGTGGCGACTGGCGCGGTGGGGCCATCGGCCTGTTGAGCGAAACCATCGGCGGGCAGGCCAAGCGCGTAGAGAAAGCAAACTGCACTCAGCGCGCCCACCAGCCATGGTCGTCGGCGTTGGGCCATCGACATGGTGAATCTCCAGGGAACTAGCACTGTCGTAGGAAGGCGCTAGTGTAGCCAAGCGTAGACGCTTGAGACCAGCGCCGGATCAATTGTCATCGCGATAGACTCACCGGCTGTCGAGTCGATCGAACGCTGTTCATCCTGCAGTTCGTATAGCCGTCGCACCGGCGCAGGGGCCGTGAGACAATGCCACCAATGTCGGCAAGGGATGCCTATGGACTCGATCAATAGTCTCTTTCTACTCTGCGGCGCCTTGATCGCGCTGAGCGTGCTGGCCAGCCGGTTGTCGGCCATGGCCGGGGTGCCGCTATTGCTGCTGTTCCTGGGACTTGGGATGCTCGCCGGCGAGGATGGCCTTCTGGGCATCGCCTTCGATGATTACTCGTTGGCCTTCGTCATCGGGCATCTGGCGCTGGCCATGATACTGCTCGACGGCGGCCTTCGCACTCGGTTGAAAACCTTTCGCGTGGGCTTCCGGCCAGCATTGGGCCTGGCCACGTTGGGGGTGTTCATTACCAGCGGCCTGGTGGGCGTGCTGGCCATGTGGGTGTTCGATCTGACCCTGATCCAGGGGCTTCTGGTCGGGGCTATCGTCGGCTCCACCGATGCAGCGGCGGTCTTTTCGATGCTCAGCGGGCGGGGACTAAACCTGAACGAGCGAGTCGGGGCCACGCTGGAGATCGAATCGGGCACCAACGACCCCATGGCTATCTTCTTGACCTTGGTGCTGGTCGAAACCCTGGTCGGGGATGTCGGTGGCGTCGCCAGCATGGCGCTGTTCTTCGTCCAACAGTTTGCGCTGGCCATCGCGATTGGTCTCGGTGCGGGGTGGTTGATCGCGCGCCTGTTACGTGCGGTGGATCTTGCCCCTGGCCTTTATTCGTTACTCGCCCTTGCCCTGGGGTTCTTCGTTTTTGGCCTGACCAGCGCGCTCGGTGGCAGCGGCTTCCTGGCCATCTACCTGGCCGGCCTGATGATCGGCAACAGGCCCGGCAGGCACCTCAATTTTATCCTGCCGGTGCACGATGGTCTGGCCTGGTTGAGCCAGATCGGTCTGTTCCTGGTGCTGGGGCTGTTGGTGTCGCCTACCGAGATGCTGGATGTCATCCTGCCGGCCTCCATCGTGGCTCTGGCGCTCATCTTTATCGCGCGCCCTCTGGCCGTGATCGTGACTCTCAAACCGTTCTTTCATTTTCGATGGCGCGAAGTGTTCTTCATTTCCTGGGTGGGCTTGCGTGGCGCCGTTCCCATCGTGCTGGCGATCTTTCCGGTGATAGGCGGCGTCGAGAATTCCGCGCTGTACTTCAATGTCGCCTTTGCGGTGGTGCTGCTGTCACTGTTGATCCAGGGCGGTAGCCTGCCGTGGATGGCACGCAAGATGCGGGTCATGGTTCCCGACAGTGCTACGCCGAATCAGCGCGGTCCGCTCGGCATCCTGCCCGAGAACGATTTCGAGATGTTCGTCTATCGCGTCGACAACGCCGACCTGGAAGATGTCCCCATTCGGTTGCTGCGCTTTCCGTCTGGAGCCTTGATTTCCGCACTGTTTCGCGATCATGTGATGCTACATCCCAAGGGCAGTACGCGCCTTTGTCTCGGTGACGTAATCTGTGTTATCGGCCGTGACGATGACCTGCCGGCCTTGAACCGGCTGTTCAATGGCGATGCCAAGTTGAAGCAGGAGCGCGCCTTCTTCGGCACCTTTACTCTCGATGCCGACGCCAGGATGCGTGATGTGGCCGATGCCTACGGATTGACCCTGAGTCCGGGGGAAGCGGCGTTTAGCCTGGGTGACTTTATCGCCCTGCGAGTAGGGGGACACCCTGTCGTCGGGGATGACGTCGACTGGCACGGAATTCATTGGGTGGTCAGCGCCATGGAGGGCAATCGCATCACCCAGGTGGGGTTACGGTTATACTGAGTGCAGCGTAAGGGCAGGTGTGGTCACCAGCGGTAGTGGAGGTAACGCGTTGGCTCGACAGGCGTGGCTCGCGGCGGCCATAGAAAAAATGAACGGCCTTTACCTGAGGGTGTCATCGGAGCTGGTGCTGCTGGATTGTACCGGTGACATGGCCCTGCTGGGTGACGGGCTATCTGGCCAGTCCGTGGGGCGCCCTCTGGCAGAGCTCTCGCCGGCACTGGCGGATCCCGTGCTGGTTGCCAGGATCGAGGATGTGCTGCGCGAGGGGCGGAGCACCTTTTATCCGCTTGTCGATGCTCGCACCGACAGCGGACGGAGCCTTGGCTGCCACATCTGCCGCCTCTCCCCGGGCGAAGTTGTGCTTCACCTCAGCCCGACCAGCGACGTCGAACTTCGTAGCCTGGTCGATCGCATCGCCGACGAGTTGCCCACCGTCGTTGCCTATCTCGATACGGACTTGTGCTATCGATTCAATAACCGTGCGTTTGAGGCCTTCATCGGCCAGTCGCGACAGGCGCTGTTTGGAAAGCGTATCGATGACATCGTCGGGGAGGAGTCCTTCGCCCGGCTTCAGCCGTATTTCTCGCGAGTTCTGGCAGGGGAGCGTGTCTGCTACGAAGACTCACTGGCCTTGAGGGATGGGCGCCATGTGCACCTGAAAGTACAGTACTTGCCTGATATTCAAGGCGGGGAGGTGGTGGGCTTCTATGCATTGATTGATGATGTCTCCGAGTACAATCGGATGATTGCCCTGCTGCGTGAGGTCTATCGCCTGATCAACCGCACCGATATCAGTAACCATCAGATCATCAATGACATCTTGAAGCGCTCGCTGGACTTTCTCGACCTGGAGATCGGCCTGGTGAGCCAGATCGTAGGCAACGACTACACCGTGGCCTGGGTTCAGCCACCCGATCTCGGGTTGCGTCCCGGTCAGGTATTCGCCCTTGGCAACACCTACTGCCATTTGCTACTTCAGCACGGCGGCGTCTTCCATACGACGAATGCCGGCCGTGATGGTCGGATCAGCGGCCACCCGTGTTATCAGCAGTTTCGCCTGGAAACCTATATCGGCATACCATTGCGATTGGCGGGAAAGCTCTGGGGGACGCTCAACTTCACGAGTACGGCGTCACGCTCGCGTCCCTTTGATGATGCCGAGATCGAGTTGTTGTGCCTGCTGGGCAGTGCGATCGAACGAGTCGTTGCCGACCGCCGCGTGATCGAGGCGGTCAGGGCCGAGCGCGACGAGCTCGAAACCCAGGTTCTCACCGATGCCCTGACCCAACTGCCGAATCGGCTCGCCTACCAGCGTCATACCGCCGCCCTGGAGGCGTCGCTCAAGCACAGCCCCATGGAGATCGTACTCGCCGTCTTCGACGTGGATCATTTCAAGGCGGTCAATGATGGCCATGGGCACCTGGTGGGGGATCGGGTGTTGTCGTGGCTGGCGGAGACACTCGCCTCGGTGCTGAGGGCCGACGACTTCTGCGCGCGCATTGGCGGCGAAGAATTCTGTCTGATCATGGCGGATACCTCCTCATACCATTATCCGACGGTGCTGGAGCGAATGCGCGCCCGTGCCGAGTCGGGGCGCTTCGCCCTCGACAACGGCGATGTACTCTCGATAACGATCAGCATCGGCGTGGCGTGCCGACACCCCGGGGAGGCTATGCAGGCGGTGTTTCGACGCGCCGATGACGCCCTTTACCAGGCCAAGCGTGCGGGACGTAATTGCATCTGGGTCGCGCCCTCGAAAGATTGACGAGACCACCTCGGGGACCAGAGATCAGGCCGGGCGGTACCGTTGTCGACACCGTAGCCACCTTGATCCAATAGGGCGCCGTGATGGCTGCCGCCGGCGTAGAGCCATGGTGTCGATTGCTATCGCCGCGTTTCGATCACAACGCGGGGCGTGCCCGCCGAACGATCATCACCGTACCATCGCAGGGATTCTTGACCATGCGTGTATTCGTGCTGCTGGCCCTGTTGCTGGCCACCCTGACAGGCTGTGACGAGACGCCAACCGGCAGGTCCCAGATCGCTCTGGTGCCGGACGTCATGATGGCAGACATCGGCCGACAGGCGTTCGATCAGCGTCGCGCCGCCGCGCCAACCCTGGGCGACGCCAAGACCAAGGCCCGGGTGCAGTGCATCGCCAACGCCCTGGCGGACTCGGCGGAGACGACCTACCCCGGTGCCACGCAACCACAACGATGGCAGGTGGTGGTGTTCGAGGACGCGAGTCCCAATGCCTTCGCACTTCCGGGGGGCGGTATCGGGGTCCATACCGGAATGCTCGACGTGGCCGAGACACCCGCCCAACTAGCCGCCGTCATCGGCCACGAGATGGGCCACGTGTTGGCCAACCACGGCAACGAACGCCTCACCCAGAAGCTGGGTCTGAGTGCCGTGATGCTGGTGGTCGGGCTAATGAGCGAGGGCGAGGTGGGGCATGAGTCGCTGATGCAGGCACTCGGCCTCGGCACCCAACTCGGTATCGCCTTGCCGTTCAGTCGTGCCCATGAACAGGAGGCCGACCAGATGGGGCTGGCGATAATGGCCAACGCAGGGTTTGATCCGGAGCAGAGCGTGCGGCTGTGGCAGAACATGGCGGCGATCTCATCGGGACAACCGCCGGAGCTGCTCTCCACACACCCCGCCCACGCGTCTCGCATCGACGGCTTGCGCCGACACATGGAAGCCGCCCGGGCCAGCTTTCAGAGTGTATCGCCGGCGTCGTGCCATGGGTGAGGGTGATACGGGGTCCTAAAGCGTTGTACCGGCCAATAGCCGGTGCAGGGCCGACAGACGGATCTTCGACCTAGCCTGGGCGAGGATGATCGCCAACGTGAAGACTCGATAGGTCGGCGGCGAGAAGATGCCGGCTTCGCGCCGAAACACGAGCAGGCATCTCGAGGCGGTGTTGGCAGTTTCGTTATGGAGAGGCGGTGATGGCTGGCGGCTGCCACGACCCATCGAGTATTCCTTCTTTCCCCCAGTAAGCGCGGATATAGAGGGAAAAGTTTCCTTCCGGCGCTGGTAGCCAGTTGCTGGTGCCTTGCTCAGGCGCCGTTGAGCTAACTTGCAGCGTCAGGGAGCCATCATCATTATACTCAAGATCGGTATTCTTGGTCCCAAGTGAAAAACGGTTGAGCTCATTGCTTGTAAAGAAGTGATTTTCATCATAGATAGTAAGGGACCAAAATCCGTTGACTGGGGGCAGTTCACCGGCCTCGAAAGTAACCTCGTAATTTTTCTCTGAGCGGAGTTGTTCACCGCCTTCATCGTGATCAGTGTAATAGTATTGCGTTTCATTAGGTCGGTTGTCGAACATGTTAGAGCGGGCGGTTCCTGTTCTGTTGTAATAATCAATGCCCCATTGAGCATTGTTGACGGAACGGTTCCAGCCATTTCCGGCAGGTTTTCCGTTATTCTCCCAACGGAAGAAGGGCGTGATGACTTCCTCCTCGATAATAGCCGCTTCTTCAACAATCATCTGCTTGATGCTGGGGTCGGTCTCAGCCATGTCCAATAACCATTGGAACTGAGCATACATTGCCTTCTCACCCGGCAGGGGAGGAACATCGTCGAGTACGTCACCCAACTGGTCAAAGAACGCCTCTGGTACCACCCACTTGGTTTCACCGCCTCCACTGCTGCCTTGATCAGGAGCCGGAATGGAAGGGGCTTCACTCCAGTCAATGGTTTTCATGTCGCCATCGAACTCTGAGAGCGGATATACCACCACCTGGTCAATCAGATCCTGAATGGCTTCCCGATCGTCGTCTGTATCATTCATGAATACACGAGGTACGATATTCGCCAATGACGTAGAGGAGTGTATGACGCCATTGATTCCTTCGGGCGCTTCACCATCCCAGTTTGGTCCGACGAGAAGATAGAACCCTGGTTTTGTTCCATAAGGCTTCCCCAGTTCGCCAAACTGGTCAGTACGCTGATCATAGGCGGCATATACCCAGAAGCGGTCGCCAAACTCAGGAACTTGCACAACCACCGGTTCTTCATCAAGTTGGAAAAAGCCTAGACCGTAGACAACATCCTGGTTCGGGCAAGCTATGAAACGCTGTGAGGGCTCAAGGTAGTCATGGAGCATTCCGATTTGGCCTCGTGGGCCCACGGGAAGTATGCCGCCTAGCAGGCCCGGTTCGGGCGCTTGTGTGATGGCATCGAACCTATTTTGCATATTTACCATAGGCCATGCCCAGATATAGGCCGCCCGAGCAATCGCCTTTACGTACCCTGGATGGGGAGTCACTTCGCTGGACGGCATGGATAGATCAGCGAAGGACGTCGGCGAGGTGGCCTGCTGGGCATAGGCACCAGGAGTCGTTACGAAAGCCACGCTTAGCAGGCCGATGGCGAGACTCTGTTTGCGTTTCATCATGGTTGATTTCCCTTGGAATGATCGACTGTCCATGCTTCTCCCTCAGTGGTCGCTAATGAATGTAGTACAATTTGAGCACAGTGCGTCTCCTGCGGACTGAATCCGCCACATCCGCCACAATTTTTGTAAGCAATTGTTGTCTAATGAAATGTTCGGTGTCGTTTGGCAGTTGTGGCTGTCTTTCTGCATCGCTCTCCCCGTAGTCCGACTCTGTCGGCGCAACGGGATCGGCCAGGCCGTATCGAAGCCGGACCGTAACTGGACCGAGTTCGGCATATGGCGGAACCGGATTGCACTGGCGTGCATCACTCGTCTCGACGCCATTTACTGCAGGCAGGCGACGACTGGGTCGATCGGCATTGGCGGGCGCCAATGCAATCGTGAACGCGGGCCTCGGTTCTGAACGCATCTCCTGGGTGCCAGGCACCTGGTCGAGAGCGGTCATTATCGCCGTCGTCGTTAGTCAGAAGGTGAGTCTCGAAGGGAAATGAATCGCTCCCGCGTTTTGACGTCAGGTTCCGAGCGTCGTTAACAGCGCTTTCCGTGAATCGATATTGGCGCGCGTCCGCTTCGTACCATCCAGTCGTATGCTCATCGGGTTTGTTCTGGGGCGCCCCCCCTTTTGACGATGCCAGCAAGTCCCTGCCTCGACGTCACCCGACCGTAAAGCGAGACAGGATTTCCGGCGGGCCCTTTGCGGAACAAGGCGTTCACCAACTGCAGAGGAGTAAGCGGAGAGTCGCTAGGTTCGGGTGGCCAGCAACTGGAACATGCGCTCTAAAGGAGCCCATGAACAAGCTGAAAATGTAGTCAAACGAAAATTCGCAAAACACTAATTCTCTGCTAGGTTTACCAAGATTACCAACTCGCCATCACGCGTATAGGAGCGTCGCAATGCCGTTGGAAAATACCGCTAATCCAAGCATCCGCAGGCCCATGTTGTTGGGCGTTACGGCACTGGCCACGAGCCTGGGTGCGAACGGCTGCTTAGCAGGCGAGACTACGGCATCGGTTTACTTGTGGAGCACCGATGTCAGCCAGGATTTGAAGGGAGGAGCAAGCGTAGAAACCGATAGTCGAACAGTACTAGAAAATCTCGACTTCGGCTTGATGGGGGCTATCGCTCACCGGAGCGATGCCTGGATGTATGGGCTGGATGCGTTGTACGCTGATATTGGTAAAGACGGTAGCGTCGATGTTCCGGTCGAGGATGCGGAACCTGGAAGCTCTGGAGCCATCGATACGGTACTGGACTTTAGCACCAAGACCACGTTTATCAATGCCTATATTGGGCACCAGTGGTTCGAGAGAGGCGATTGGTCGATCTACGGCACGGCTGGGCTGCGATTCACTCGATTTGAAACGGAACTCGTCGTGGATGCTGACGGACTAGGCGCCAAGAAGTTTAACACCCAGGAAGATGTAACGGATGCGACTTTCGGGCTTCGCGGAAACTATAACGTAGCGACTGGATGGAAAGTGCCATTTGTAGTCGATGTCGGCACCGGAGGTTCCGACGTGAGTTTTCAGGCATATAGTGCCGCCCAATATCACTGGGGGAATAGCAGTGTGACGGCCGGATATCGTTATATGAAGTGGAAGCTTCGGCATGCTGATTATCTGGATGAAGTCGTTTACGAAGGCCCGGTACTGGCCTATAGCTATTCATTTTAATCATTTTCACCGCGCGCGCATGATTCAGTGTTTGCGTTCTGCGTGCCGGGCAAGCAAGCAAGCAAGCAATAATAACTCATAGACAACGGGGGCGTGTCTTGTGGAAGCATTTCTTAAATATTTCAGTCTACCCCTGAGTTAACTAGTGCAGGTGCTTGTGGCGTGATCTTGGAACTTTCATGGCCAGCCGAGAGTGCCCGGCGGCTCATGGCATTAACTCTCCTACGCACCCTGGAAACTCGTGGATTACGGTGATAAACCACTCGCACCGACAGGGGGCAGTAGCGCGGCAAACGTGGCTCGTTGGGTTGTTCCTGGGCCAGCACACAAAGAGCCCGTATATGGAAAAGCCGCACACAAAGAAAAGGGGACCAGCTAAGTCGCTGATCCCCTTGAATAAGGTGGCGGAGGGACAGGGATTCGAACCCTGGGTAGGCTATTAACCTACGCCGGTTTTCAAGACGAGTAGATTTGAATATTTTTTGTCTTTATAATCATGTGGTTAGGTAATGTGGGTGCAACGATATTCTGTTGCACCGTTGCTCTTTGTGCCTGTTACCCCTGACTGTTGTCTGGGTTTTTGTTGCTCCTTTTCACTCGGAAAAGAACCCCTCTGCCTCCAGTGCAGAAATTCTTAGCACCTGCTTGGCACGCAGATAAATTTCGGTCGTACGCCGATCGCTGTGCTGCAGGTTGGCTTGAACGTCCAACCCCTGACGCTCAGCATCGGTCGCGTGCTTTGCGCGCAAGTCATGCTCTGTGAACCGCTCGATCTGACCTTCCTTGATGGCAAGCCGCATACCGTACTGCCAGCGGCTGTGAAACTGGTCTTTATCGTACGGCTTCCCGTTTCGCTTACAGAACAGGGTCGGGCCCTGCCGGCCTCGAACGAGATTGTCCGCTTTGACCTGTTGCACGAGGCGATGTAGCTCATCGTCCCATGGAATCATAGCCAGCTTCCCGGCTTTGCTGGTCCGTAGTGCGATGCCATCGGGCGACAGCTGATCCAGGCGCAGCTTCAGCATGTCAGCCTGGCGCAGCCCGGTTTTGTACTTCAAAAGGGCATATCGACGAACCCACGGGGACGTGTGCTTCAGGAAGCGTCGAAACTCGGTGTCTGTCACGTAGCGGTCGCGGGGCTTCAGTTTAAACTTCGCCACGGGATCTGCCGGGTTGTGCTCCATCACTCCCCAGCGCTGGGCATAGCGAAAGATATGCTTGAGAAGGGCGAGCTCGTGATTGGCTTGCGTCTTCGATTGGGCGCCACGGGCATCCATGAAGGCGAAAATATCGTGCACGGTAATGTCGCCGGTCTCACACTCACCAAACACCGCGCGTAGCCGCTTGAGTTCTTGCTTGTTGGCCTTTCGTGTTGCTTCAGCTGCTTTCGCTGGAATGATCTCCGCTTCGTAGCGATCGAAGAGGCGGCCCATCCCGGCTTTCGGGAATAGTCTGGCCTCCCATTCTTTCAGTGTGGCAAGGGCCTCTTCTCGTGTCTCTCCAAGCCGGATCCAGCTTTTCCCCAAGAGCGCTTTTTGGTGCTGATTGCACATGTACCGCCATGCCCCCTTGCGCCAGTACACTCGGGGAACACCGAATTTCTCCGTCATCGAGATAGTGCCTCCAGGTTTGGTCGCGTGCGTTGCCGGTCGGAGTTACCTTCGTCACACAGCACCTGCTCAACGTGACGTCTCCCGACGATGAGGCTTCCTGCTGCATTCATCTTCCAGCGGATCCCCATACGATCGAGAGCCGCTGACTGCTCCTTCCGACGCTTTCGACCGGTGAGCTCTTCAATCTCGTCACTGGCCAGGAATAGCATCATAATTACCTCTCCTTATCAGGCCTGCGAGGGACATGCAGGGCCTCAGGCAAAAAAACCGCCTCGTAGGCGGTCGGTTAACATTAATATTGTCTCTCAATTAATCGTCGGATACCTAGAATCTAATGGTTGATGCGCTATATTGTAAGCGTTCTAATTTTAATTGCTGTTCTGCTATTTAAATAATTTACGATAAAATGCACGTAAGCTACAGGCTATAGCGATGATTACGATTGCCGGACTGATAAGCCTCAGTGCGTTAGATAACTAATTTTTAACGCCCCAGCAAAAGAAAAAGCAGTAAATACTTGGTTATTTTATTTTTTCCTTTCAATGGCAGATATCAAATCATTCAGTGCTTTTACGTCGCTCCTTTTCCTGTCTATAAGTGACTTGGGGAATAGCGTTTTATGCGCGCCTTTGTAGGTTGTTTTTCCTTCTCCAATAATTCCTTTAAAAAGTCTCTTGCAGTTTTTTGTATTGTTATCACGCTCAACTTCTAAAATATCAAGAAGAGTTCCTTCTATTGATGGAGTGCTTATTACTGGAATTATACCGCACCTTCTGGATCTTGCAGAAACTTCGGCAGAAAGTGGTACGTCAGCGTCGAATACTGCCGCGACTATTTCGTTCCCACTTTCTTCGGCGCAGGCGAAGTTAACCACACTATCAGAACTTCCCCCGCACCTGTTGTTTATATTTACTTTGCATCCTGGTTTTGAGTAATAGCTTCTCAGAACAGATACAAAAGCTTTTTCTACATAACCTTCAACGACTATCAGTATTGTGGCTTGAGATATTGTCCTTTTTTTCTTGGGAGCCATTATTGCCTCCCCTTGATCTCGTTAATATCGTCTAATATTTTTGCGACAGATATTTCTGAAGCGTCAAGCTCAGGAACTCCTCCTAATGCCCCTTTAATATATTTACTATAAAGGTTATCGTCGGAGCGCAAGCCTTCTATTTCATCTGCTCTAAATATTTCACTTCGTAGGTTGTGCTTTTCTACAAAAAACACCTGTAGCTTTGATAGATCTTTAATAGATTCGAGCGTGTGGCCACTAAAAATTAGCTGTCCGCGACCAATGTTTACCTCATGGTTCATGAAAAGCTCTGCTATAAACGGCATCATGTAAGGATGCAGGTCACTATCTAGCTCATCGTAGACGGCAACGCCACCTGTGAACATAACTGGTAGAAGGCGCCACAACGCACATAGTATTTTCTGAGTTCCAGTTGATTCTTCGAAAACAGGGATAGAGAAAAAATCATCGTTCTCATCTCGGTGTGTTGCGAATAAAAGATCTCTCTCAGCAGCTTTCTTGTCATCTATTACAGGGATCTTTCTAACTTCCAAACGGTCTATTCCGAGGTCAATATTTCTTACCACATGCTCTATAAGTTTTAGGGCAATAGAGTTTTTTTCATTTAAACTTTTAGATAGGTTATAGATGGCAGATTCAAGGTCATCATTTTTCCCGCTAGACACTACGTTGGTTCTTAATGCAGAAAAAGCTGATATTCCGGAGTTAAGTAAAGGGTATCTAGCCTCTAAGGTATTTTGTTTCTCGGCGCTCAATATATAGGAGCAGAGTGAAACATTATCTCTTGAGAAATTTTCCGCGTAGCTCGGAAGAATGCTTTTTCTTGGCGATGATAATATAAATTCACCACCATTTTTGTAGCGCTTAAATATAGTGTTAAACTTTCCTGTTTTTTTATTTTTAAAAAGCAAGGTTTCGCTTTTTAACTTTTTTTTCTCAATAGAAATGGAATAGCGAAAAGTTTCGTCGCCATGACTGTATTCGATTTTGAAATTCGATTGCTCGTCTTGGTGTAATGCATGAGTCTCCAGTGGTATGTCTTCTTTTTCTTCCATTCCTAAAAAAGATGAGAACACCATAAAATCTAAAAAGGCAATGGCTTTTAGAGCGTTAGTCTTGCCCGACCCATTTGCACCAAATACACCATTTATTTTATTAACGTAACTCCCGCAACATAGATCTGTTGACGGGGTCGCTTTGCTTTCTGTGGTAGTGAAGTCAATGAGACTTTCTTCGTAGAAAGAGTAAAAATTTGAAAAACTTATATTGTGTATAAACATTACCAGATCCTCGGAAAATTGAGGCAGCTCAAGTTGCGGTATGATAACCCATGCATACTGCGAGAATCCACAAAAATTTGTTGAAATTCTGAGTTCCTTTCGTGACCAGGATGAGGAAAACCAGCCTTTAGGTTGGTATTTGGATAGCACCAGTTTCCTCAGCAGACGCTAGGGTGTCGCGCTGCTTTCGAGCAGCCTGGCAATCGCGCTCCACATCATCCAAGGCTGGACCAGCTTTCAATTTTTCTCCTCAATCCCCTGATTCCGGAGAAATAGCAGGTCATCCCGACAGCCTTTCTTAGCCACTTCGGGCATGACGCCGCTGCTTATTAAGCCGGTTAAACCCTGGGGTCAGTAGACTTCTAAACGCTGGCCATGCAGCAGCACGCACCCTCTCGGAACACGAGTTATTCGATGGTGGCCACCGATGCCGCAGCGTCCGCTCAGCGGGGTATCCGTGACGGCACTCTCCGGCCGTAGCAATGCCCGTAGGTGACGGTGTTTCGTACAAGCCCTAGAAATCCATTTTTTCGGTTGGCTAGGTGGTTTTTTGTCTTGTCAAGCCTTAGTAGTAAACGAGTTCCAGAGCGATGTTTGTTGTTCTGTTTTTATTCAGATGTAAAATGAAGGTTAAGGAATTAAGGTTAAACTTCTTATTAGGGGGGGTGATGAAGAATAAATTTCCTGGTTTTGTTCCAAAAGATGAGGCGTGCATCAAAGAGATTTGGAATAGTGCTATTATTGTTTTAGATGCAAATGTCTTGCTAAACATCTATAGATACTCTCCAGATGCCAAAGCTGAGCTTTTAGATCTTTTTAGAAAAATGAAATGCCGCCTTTGGGTTCCGCATCGTGTGCTAGAAGAGTTTTTTACCAATAGATTAAAGGTTATTTCTGATCAGATAAAGCTGTACAATAATTCATTGGCAGAGCTAAGATCTTTTCGCGAAAAACTGGACGCAAAAAGAAGCCACCCCTTTGTAAGCCCCGAAGTTCAAGAGGATCTTCATGCTTCATTTGAGAAATTGAATGGTGATCTAGAGTCGGGGATGAAAAGTTATGAAAAACTTTTGACAGATGATGGGGCGCTGGCTGAGATTGTAGATTTGTTTACGGACTGCGTTGGGGATTCTCCGGAGGCTGGTGAGCTAGATGGTCTGATCAGCGAAGGAGAAAGAAGATACGAAAACAAAACACCGCCGGGCTATAAAGACTGGGTTAAAGATAAGGTCGGGGGAACGTTGTCAGAAAAAATCAGCGCGTATGGAGATTATATAGTTTGGACTCAGTTGTTAAAAGGTGTGGAGGGGTTAGGCCGGCCAGTTATATTTGTCACGGATGATCAGAAGGAAGATTGGTGGGAAATAGCCAATGGAAAATTGATCTCAGCTAGGCCTGAACTAGTTCAAGAGTTTTATTCGGCTTCTGGACAGGATATTTTGTTTTATACGCCAGAAAGGTTCTTAAGTAGAGCTTCTGTTGAGTTTGATGTTGCTGAGGAGTCTAGCCTTGCTGAAGAAACCAAGCAAATATCTCGAGTCAACCACGTTCACAGTCACAGCGTTAATGCAGGTAAAATAGAAGAGGATTTATCTGAGAGCGGGCGTAGAGGCACAATAAATCACGAATATCTTTACCCCAATGGCAAAGTTATGAAACTGAGGAGCAAGCTTGATGAGCTGTATGTCAAAAAGTCAGAGTTGCAACTGGAAAGAGAGAAGGTGCGCTCCGAAATAATTAAGAATAAGTTTTGGCGTTACAATGAAAGCTTGCATGGGCACGGGCATTCCTCGTCAGAAGAGGGCAAAAAACATGAGCTAGAATTAATAGTAGCAAAGCGGAGGTTGTCAAAGCTGGATGTGGATCTATTAGATATAGAAAACATGATAGAGACAGTGGAAATGACCATCTCTCATCATGAGGTTTTTTTTGATGATTGATTCAGGTCATTCTTATCGGCTGATTAGAAATATAATTTTGATATTTTCCTTAGTAGTGCTTATTTTACCCTCCTGGTGCTCGGCCGTCGTCCACTGGTGCTGCTTGCCCATAAACGTCTCCAGAAGTAGGGTCCATTAAGGCTCCACATAGACCTTGCAGAGATCAGGGAGCAAAAACGCCAATAAGACATTCGTAGCTCGGCAGCCCTTGCTTGATCGTGTCGGCGAATTCCTGGGCGACCTCTTTCTCTGCAGCATCCAGGGCTATGGCGCGAAGGCGAAAGCCGGGGCCGCCCTTGCTCAGGCTTGCGACGCGCATTTCGAGTTTGCGCTCTTCCAGTTCCTCGTAGGGTGCCAAGCGCCAAGTGATGACCGCCGGCAGGCGCTCGGCATTCTTCACCGTGACCTTGCTCATTACGCCGACTTGCGAGCTGTGCTCCTGCTTCTCGCTGTCGATGCTGGTCAGGTCGTCGATGGAGACCTTGCGGAAGGCGTGGATCACCTTGCGTAGATCCAGCGCATCGCCCTTGCTGTTGGCGAAGGTCATCAGGTGGCCCCAGTCCTCGATCAGGGCGACCATCTCTTCCTGGTCGAACGTGCTGCCGTTGGCGCGCAGGAAGGCGCTGTACTCCGGCGTCTTGGGCAGGGTCAAGGTGGCAACGTGCTCACAATGCCCAGCGCGCGTCTGCTCGCCGATGTCGAGATAGCTGCGGGCGGCCATTTGGTCGCGGTCGATGAATACCGGCACACCTTCGGGTGCGCGGCCAGACACATAGGCGATGAAGGATGCCAGGCCCTCGGTGTCGAATTTGCCACGCAACCGGCGGCGGTGGTCTTGGCACTTCTCCAGGTCCGCCATCTGGAAGTCGCTGCCGAGCATCAGTGCGTGGCCCTCGGCCACTTCGGTGCCGGTCTTGTGGGACTGCTCTAAATGCTGAAGGGCTTCTTTGGTCAGGCTCACTGGTCGCTCTCCTTTTGTTGGTGGGTGGACTTGCGGTGAGAGTGGCCGATCATGTCGAGCTGGTTCTTCGGCTCGAGCGTCATCTCGCCACCAGTGTTCACGTACATGACCGTCTCGGTGGTGTGATCTTCAGCGGTGGCCCCGTGGGCAGTCGGCACTTTGAACGACAGCTTATGGAGCACGCCCACCTGACTGCCGGAACCGATGTTCTCGATACTCAGATCCAAGGTGACCTTGGCCTTCTTTTTCGGGTTGTCCGTGGCTGCTGCCGCGGCGTGACTGAGAATGACGCCCAGGCTCTCGGCCAGCACGCCGCCGTCCAGGTCCTCAAAGAACCTGGCCACGTCTGTTGGGTGAGACATTGGGATTGCCTCTAGGAGGGTGGGGCAGGGCCAGAACAGGCCCTAGGGTGGGTGATCAGGCAGCCTTGGCGCGGTGGTCGAGCAACCCCCAATAAACTTCCATGCAAGCCCGGGTATCAGCCATGGCTGAGTGAGCACCTTCAAGCTCTTTGCCGGTAAAGAACCGGTATGCTTCAACGAGCTTCGGAGACTTCCAGCCGTATTTTCCCTTCGGCGGCAGCTCCATGATCGGCTTGGCGATGAGCATGGTGTCGTCGAAGGTGTCCTTGTCGGCCCACTCCTCCATCGGCTTCTCGCCGAAGCCGTAGCGCTTCATGGCGATGCGAATGATCCGCTGGTCGAAGGTGCGGTTGTGGGCGACGCGGCGATGCCCCGCCCACAGCTCATGGAAGAGCATCACCGCCAGTTCCTCGTTCACGCCGACGTCCATGGCCTTTTCGTGGGTGATGCCGTGAATCTCGGCCACCTCGTCGGGGATCTCCCAGTCGTCGGGGCGAATGATCAGGTCGAGGGTGGCGATCTCCTGGCGGGTGTCGGCGTTGGCGAGGATGGCGGCCAGCTGCACGATGTGCGGCTGGTGTTCGCTGTCCGACGGAACCTTCCAGTCCGGAAGGCCAGTGGTCTCGGTATCGAAGAACAGGATAGGGGGCATCGTCACAGCTCCAGAAGGTAGGGGTTAGGCTGCTTTGAGGCTGGCCATGGCGTCGCCGTAGCCGCTCCAGTTGTCCACGCCGGCGTCCAGCAGGGCGTGGAGGCGAGCTTGGTCGGCGAGCAGCACCTCGTGTTCCTTCTTCGTGATTTCGACCGTCGCCGGCTTGGCCATCTGACTGCCGCGCTGGAAGGTGTCGGCAGCCTGGGCGATGCGGCTGGTGTCGATCGGCCTCCGGTAGCTGGGCTGACTTGCGCTCGAGCCGTGGGTCCCGATGGCCGGCTCGCCTTCCGTCGGTGCCGGCGCTTCCTCGCGCGCCTTTCGCTCTGCTTCACTCTTCGCCTTGGCTTCCTCTTCCTGACGAATACGCTCGCGCTCGGCGTCGAGCCGCTTCTGCTCCTCCTGCTTGTGATGGGCAATACGGTTTTCGACTTGCAGCTTGATGAATTCGGCATCGCGCTGGATCAGGTCGCGCCAGTCGCTGAATAGGAAGGCGTAGTTGCTTTGATGCTGCTCGATCAGAGCCTTGTTATCGGCGAGACGCTGGGCTTCCTGTTTAGCCTCGATTTTGGCTCGGGCTACCTCGTCGTCGGCAGCAGCCTGAAGGGTGGCGATGGTCTTCTTGCCCTTCATGGCACCGGTGATGTTGAGGCTGTGAGCCGGCTCGAACGGGCAGTCCAGCTCGGCCAGGAAGTCATCGAACGATGCGGTGGCCTTGCGCTGGATCTCCAGGCGACGATTTTCCTTTTCGGCCTTTACTAGCTTCTCCAGGGTCAGGCGCTTCTGGCGCATGGTCTCGGACAGTTCGTCGATGGTGGCGAATACCTCGGCGATGCTGGCGGTCTGCTCGAGCGCCGCCTGTTTCGAAGCTTTGAGCTGCTTCTCGCCTTTCTGCAGAAACTTGACCGTGGACTCAGCGTCGGCGAAGTCCTTGTCGGTGGCGAGCTCGGTCTTGATGCCCTCGATCATCGGCAGCGCGCGGGACTTAAAGTCGGGCAAGTTGCTGGCGGTTACCGCGCCGTCGAGGTGGATCTTGAGCGCTGGAAGGGCTGAGGGTGCTTCGCCTTGGGGCGCGACCATTTGCTCGGTGGGCTGGTAGGTCTCGAGATCGGTGCGGAACTGCACCCACCCGGCGAGCAGCTGTCTTGCGTGGAAGTTATCGAGAGTGACCCAAGTGCTGACCGTGTTTTCCTCGGTGCCATCCGTGACCATGTAGAGCCACTTTTCTGCGCCGCTCACTATCAGCTGCTGAACCACTTGCCAGTAGTCCTCTTGCGGCACCTCTCCCGACGTCACAGCCTCAGCCTTTGAGGCGTTCCACTGCTTGCACTCCCAGCCAACATCCTCAAGCATCGTGATGCCATCAAACGAGGCCAGCAGAGCGCCGTCATCCGACACCGCAGTGACCGGGTATAGCTCCTCGCCAACAATGTGCTCCGCGATCTGACGAGCCTTGGCCTCGATGCGATGTCCTTTGTCGAGCACGTTCTTCTGAAACCACTCACTGAACTCCTGTTCGGAGCCGGTGGCCTTCATGTGAAGAAGCTCGTTGCGCTTCACGTTCTTCGAGCAGGCCATCATGATCGAGGCCTCGCTAGCGGTGTCGTGCTGGGCACGCAGGTCGTGCCACTCCTGACTGCCTTGTTGGACGTTGACGATCTTCATGCCTTTACCTCCTGGATCTGCTGTTTCTGCTCGTCAGTGAGCTGGGCTTTGCTGGTGAGGAAGCCGATGACCTGTTCGGGAGTGCGCTTGCCGGCCTCGATGGCGGCTTGCCAGGTCGGAAAGTTGTCGTCGAACTGTTCGGCCGGGTAGAAGGGCAGGGCTTGCGGCTCCTCCTTCGGCGGCGTGACGTCGCGCTCGAGATTGGTGCTTCGGTACCGGTCTGCCTCGTCCTCGTCGATGATCCCCGACAGGCCGAAGGCGTAGCGGGCGCACTGGATGGTGGCCTTGTGACGCAACATGCGAACCGGCCATTTCTTCCACGGCTCCGACTTCCCGGATTGGTCGCGACACTCGTTGAGGTACTCGGTGACCTCGGTGGCCCGGCTCCGATCCTTGCGGAAGATGCGGCAAGTGATCGCCAGCAGCCCGCCCTGGTTATCTAGCTTGTCGTCGAACTCCATGCCGTCGAATTGCGGGTGCGTGTTGATGATCTTTAGCCAGCCGTCGATGCTGACGATCGGCTGGATGGCCCCGCGGTTGTTGAAGGCGTAAATCTCCTTCGCCAGCGGGTTAAGTCGGTACTCGTTGGCGATGGACATGAAGACCATCAGCTCCTCGTGGGTGACCTGCTGCTGGCCGCCCTTGGCCTTCATGAGCGTCTGCGTCATGAGGTTCTGTACCGTCTCGGGATCGACGCTTAGGCGCGTAGCCATCATCTGGAACGGCGTCTGCTGTCGCCCCGGATGCTGGTGGTCTTGTGCGGGTTGGTTCATCGGGGGATACTCCTCGCTGATTCATATCGTGTGGATCATCCGGCCCGCCACCAGCTCCACCTGGTGACGGGCTTTTTCATGCGGCTCTGTTTTGCAGAGTGAGGGATTCCTCAAGCAGACGATCGTGGTCCGCTTCCACCAGCTTTTCTTCGAGCCACGGCGCATGGCGCCCTCGACGGTCGAGGATCCGGTACTCGAACTCACCCGCTTCCGGCGGTTCGGCATCGCCAAATCCTGAGCCAGTGACTCGCATCGGTGCCGGCCTGCTGTAGAACGTCACCTCGCACCGGCAGGGGATGCCGGCAACCTGCGTCACGAAGCTCATGCGGCCTCCGTTCTGCGATGCTCGGCGATGAACTGAGCCAGACGATCGCGCAGCCCAGAGAAGTGGTGCTCCTCGTTGGCGTGCAGGAAGAGCCAGTCGTCGCGTTTCGGCTCGATGCCAGGCGGCACAAGGCAAACTTGTACCTGGAGCGATTGCCAGCCGTCCTCGCCGAATGATCTTGTTGTGCTGGCGGTCAGGCCACACTGGTGTGGGATTTCCGCGACCAGCTCTTCGATTTCAGCGATCAACTTCTTCATCGGTCATCTCCTGTATCAGCTGGCGGGTCGCCGCCGGCATGTCGTCGTGGGCCACTTTCTCGACGGTCAGTCGGTAGGCCTTGCCGTTGATGAGGATCAGCTCTGATGCTCTTTTCCGGCCGTGCTCTATGAGCATGTGGTGGATGACGCCGCATTGAGCTTCTTGGCGGGTCATGGGAGGGGGAGAAACGGCTGGCATCGCTATCCCCGGATTAGCTGTAGTAGTGGCTCTGATTGGCCATGCCAGCGTGCCTGGAACGTGGCTGCTCTCGCGGCGTTCACCGGGTCTTTCGGAAGATGGGCTCGGCACCCGATGATCGGCCTATTCCGCGCGTTGATGACTTCGCCACGGGCCAGCTGCTGCGCCTTCAACTCTATGAGTACGGGATTGCGTTTCATGCTGACCTCCTGACGGTCACGATTTCTGTGTCCACCGGCAACGTCTTAGCCACGGCTTTTGCTACCTTGCGGCTGGAGTGGAGCCCCAGGTCGGGGCGAGGTACGGAAGGGCGCCCGGTCGGCGTCTCGCGGACGATATATCTGCTGGCCATGGCGACCTCCGGAAATAAAAAAGCCCGGCACATAGCCAGGCAAGACGCAGGGAATAGAAAGAATGACAGGGCTGAAGCCGCCTAAAGTGTTTCTATCAGGCGACTAATGGGCTATTGGCTTAGGAGCGTAAGGGTGGGAGCGTTAGATGTGCCCAAAGAGGCATTACTAATAAATTAATATACGCTAGGGGTATTCCATGAAGAAAATTGTGATAGCCATGCTTGCTAGCATGGTGATGTCGCTTTCTTTTGCATATGCAGATCAACCGACACCAACTGACTCCCAAACGCAGACATTCACCCAAGAAGTACAATTTGAAGGCCAGTGCCCTGAGGTCGAGGAATTCACGTCGCTTACCGCATCAGATGTGATGCTCGCTCAAGGGTGTTGCAGGGTATGCAGGCAAGGAAAAGCGTGTGGTAACAGCTGTATTAGTCGTAGCTATTCCTGTCACCAGCCTCCTGGTTGCGCCTGTAACGGGTAGTGCTCAGGCGTCTGGCAGACCACTCTGAACGAATGGCCTTACAGACGCCGCCTGTATTCTCGGCCCAGGCGGCAGGCCATGCGCCGCACTGCGTAGCGGATCACGTCAAACTCATACGGGCTTTGCCAAGGCTAAGCCCGAAAACCTTCCGGTACTGACCCCGGCGAGGTCTTCAATCAAGCGGCTTCGCTACAGCCGGTGCCACCCGCGCCAGGCTCTAACCTCTCGGCGTGCGCCTGACGCCCCGCTTGGGACTCTCGAAAGCACTCATCTCGTGAGCGGATGCATTGGCCCAAGCACCGGGGGATCTCGTGATTTTAAAGAGCGCGGCCCTGTTGGAGCCTTCCGAAGCGTTCACGCCTCGGATGTGATCCAATATCACGTAATGTGTTTCTTTCGTCAACCACAAATTGTGATATTTGAGAGGGTCTTGAAGCAGTCCATTGAAAAATAGGCATAAAAAAACCCGCTCAAGCGGGCTCAAGGGATCTGGTTGTGCGGAGAGGCGGGCTATTCTTCCATCTCAAAGATCCGGTACTCACCAGTGTCGTAGTCGTAGATTTCTAGCTCGACAGTGTTGCCGTAGCTACTGGTGCTCTCGACTTCTGCGCGGCGGTACTCGCCTGAGTCCCAGTCGTAGTACTCGATTTCGCTACCAGTGCGGATGGGATTTTCAGATTCGATGGTGATATCGCTATTGCTGTCTTTGTCGTAGCCGTCCCAAGCGAAGGCACAACCAGCGAGGACAAGCGTAGTTGTAACAACGAGATAGGCGATGAGCTTACGCATGATCCTTCCCTTCCTGTGGATGGAGAGCTTTTAGCGTAGCAAGAGCCCTCCACACAGGGCGGGCTGAGGGGTGTCGAGTGACACGCCAATGAGTACAGCCCCAAAGACGATTACACCCTCTCGGTCAGCGTTACCACATGGTGCTGGACCAAAATACACGCCCCTTGATCTCGACCAATTCTGGCCAGCCAGGACCAAGATCCTCGTCTGGAAACTCCGCCTGGTTATAGCTGCGAATCCGCAGGCCACCGCCAGGAAGCCGGTGCAGCAGCTTCACACGCAACAACCCATCATGGTCGATGACGTAGAGCTTGCCATCCTTGATGGATTTTTCTTCGGTGTTGACGCCGACGGTAGAGCCGTCCGGCAACACGGGTTCCATGCTATCGCCATTCACGTACGCACATGCGGCGTTCTCCTTCATGACTCCGGCGCGGCGCAAGGTGGCCTTCGCAAACCTCAGCTTCGCCCCATGGTTCTCTATGACCTGCGTGCGCCCCGCGCCGGCGGCTAGCTCGACTTCTCGGTATAGAGGCAGCTCTACCTCATCACCGCTGAGAGGAGTGTTGTCATCCCAGGGGTCTAGGCTGCCGAAAAACTCTACCTCGTCACTCCGCGGAGATTGTCGCGGCTTCAGGTTGGTGACGTTATTCGCACCATCCTCACCGGTCCAGAGCCATCCCTCGCTGACACTAAGCGCTTTCGCCAGTAGCGCCACATCCCCACTTTTAGGTTCTCTCAGGCCACGCTCATAGTTGGAAACGCGCCCCTGAGAAGCCCACTTACATTCTCTTGCCAGTTCAGGCTGGGTCATCCCTGCACGCTGCCTGGCTTCTTTGATGCGGTCGCCGATCGTCGATGCCGCCACTTGTATCTCTCCTGCCATTAGTCGAGCTCGGTTGGAGCGATCCGATGACACGGAAGGTGTCCCTTAGTCAGCATTATCAACACGGATTGTGTTAGCCGCACTCGACGTTTTGTGGTTTACACAACCACGAAACGTGATATTCTGATTTGAAACACAATGAGGCGATGGCATGGACATTCGTTCCCTCCGAACCAAGGCAGGCATGACTCAGAGAGAGCTGGGCGAAGCCTGCGGCCTTGGTCAATCCACAATCGGCAACTACGAGGCTGGCATACGCGCGCCGAGCCTCGAGGTGGCTCAAAAGATTATTGAGGTGGTCCGGTCCTGTGGCGTTGACGTGTCTATTGAAGACCTCTTCACCACGGCGATCGCCGCCTAGTTTCTCCATCCGCCTGCCTGTGAAGGCCGCAGCCACCACCTTGAAAGAGAAGGAACTGCCCATGCTTTCACACCTCAGTGATCGTCGCTGCAAGCCGGAAGGCGAGCACCTACAGCACCTCGTCAAACCCAGATTCACCGATGACGAGTTCGAGCTCATCCAAGCGGAGGCGGCTATGCGCTATGACGGCAAGCTCGCGACGACTGTGCACGACGCCACGATGGTTGGCCTCGAGGTCATGCGCGAACGCCGCCAAGCGCTGTTGGCCAAGCTGGCTGGCGGTGAAGTCCCAACGGATGACCAGCACGACGAGCTAATCCAGATGCTCGCCAAGATGGCTGAGCAATCGCTAATGAAGAGTTTTGATCAACGAGACACGGCCTGAAAGGGCCAAGGAGTGCGCGATGTTGGATCGCGGATCAATGCAGCAAGTGTTGGGCCTGCTGACTCCCGAAGCCCAGGAGGCGGCGAGGAGAGAAGCAGTGATGCGGGGAATGGCAGTGGAGGACGTGGTGCTGGAGAAGTGCCTCGAAACCGTCCAAGGCCAGCTGTACGCCCTGCGAAGCCAGCGAGGCAAGCCACAGTTGAGAGTCGTGGAGGGTGGCCGAGCGTGATGCTCGGTCTCTATGAAGGTAGGGCCTATCAGGGCAAGTGGATGCCTGGTCGGGGCTGGCTACCCCGATCAGGACTTTTTGGAGTCACTTCGTGCGACGAATAACGATCAACAGTGCTGCAAACGCGGAGATCGTCTGTGCGACGTCGATGGTGACAGCCAGGTTCAGGTGCATTTCCACGGGAAGTACTCCGTGTCAGCGACCTGAGGCCTCAGGTCTTTGGAAGACCTGTATTTGTATAGCGCTTTGCCAAGCGCTCGCTGATATCGCGCTAGCAACGAGGGATCAGCAGGCGGGCAAGCAGCGGTTAATTCCGGGATTCACGCCACCGCACTGGGGGTGGCCCTTGGCCAACGCCATGGGATGGCGAGAGCCGAAACGCTCCGGATTGCAGAGCCCTTTCGCCACCTTGCGATCGGTGACAGCTAGGGGTCGCAGCCCTAGCCAAACCAGATTAGCGGGAGCTGGAGGAGGGGGGAATCCAACTAAGGCCGTAAAAAGAAAGCCCCGGCGGGCTGTAGGGGCCGTGTGCCGGGGCTCAGAGAGGAGTCAATTATGACCGAGCCAGCGCAGATTTTCCAGTTCCCAGACCGTCGTGATGACGGCCAAGAGCCTGGCCCTAGCAGGCCTGGCAGGAGCCCTCAAGTGGAAGACGGATTCACGAGGATCGCCAACGAGCTTATGGAGCAAGTGATGGCGGCACCACTCACGTTGCGGGAGATGCGAGTCGTCTTGGCGGTCATCCGGCTGACCTACGGCTGGAATCGTAAGCAGGCGCGAGTCACTGGTGGCCTGTTGGGCAAGCTGACAGGCCTGCCCGACACCAAGGCCAGCCAAACACTGGCGGCACTCGTGGAGAAAAATGTAGTGACTCGTCACGGTGGCAGCCGCTCACCGGTTTCCTTCAACAAGCATGCTGACCAGTGGAAGTTGCACGAACCCAGCCGCAAGACACCACCCCCGAAACAGGGCAATCCGGTCGAGACTTACCAAACTGGCGAGCCTCAACCAAAACGGTACGACTCTTACCAAAACGGTAAATCTGAGTCTTACCAAATTGGTAACGCTTCTAAAGACATGAAAGACATACCCCCTCTCCCTTCGGTCGAGGGGGAAGGGCGCTCGCCAAAATCCGACCAGGACCAAAAGCCTTCCAAGCCATCCGAAGCGAAGCCGGGGAAGGGTAAACCAATCCAGCTCGATCTGAGCAATTTGCCTGGCGGTGTTACTCCGGAGGCCGTCCAGGGATTCATCGAGCACCGCAAGGCGCTGAAGAAGCCTCTGACCCAGAGAGCGCTGAACCTGAATGTGAACGAGGCCCTTCGGGCTGCCGAACGCATTCCGGACCTGACACCAGACCAAGCGCTGGATGAAACCGTGCTCGCCGGATGGCAAGGCGTCAAAGCTGACTGGCTTGTTCGTCGCCTCAGCACCCAGCAGCGCCAAGGTGCGGGCATGAACGCAGCAGAGCGCGTGCACGCCGCCAACCAGGAAGCGGTACGTCAGGCCGTGGAGAATCGCCGAGCGGGTACCAGTCATTGGGGCGGCCAGGTCTACGAAGCCGAGGGAGGGCACTGGTGATGACCGATCACGACTTCAAGAAGTTCGCGGACATCTGGGGCCAAGCCCAGGAGATCTATAACCGCACCGTGACGTCCGGAACCATTGAGCTGGTCTACCAGGCACTCAAGCACCTGGACATCGAGGAAGTCCGGCGCGCACTGACCCTGCACATCCAGAGCCCTGACACGGGGCAGTTCCCGCCGAAACCGGGTGACGTCATCAAGTTCGCCCGAGGCGACAGCCAGAGCCGCACATTGCACGCCTGGGCGAAGGTCGAGCGCGCCATCCGCAGCGTTGGGCATTACAGCGACGTGGCCTTTGACGATCCCCTGATTCACGCAGCGATCGAGCGTATGGGCGGCTGGCCGAAAATCGCCATGGTGGAAAGCGAGAAGGACATCGTGTGGCTACGCCAACGGTTCGAGGCTCAATACCGCACCTACGCCATCCACAAGCCTGACCAATGGCCGGCATTTCTCCCGGGCATCTCCACGCAGCAGAACGCCCAGATCGGCCAGCACACCCGGGGCCGGATGCCCGGAAAGAATATCACGCTGATTGGTGATGAGCACCGGGCCAAGCAGGTAATCGACCAGGGCCGCGGCGCATTGGCCAACGGCACCCAGGTGAAGCGCGTTACTGATTCCAGCTTGTCCGGATTGATCGAAAACATGCAGACCAAGCAACGAGGAGCGGCATAGCCATGGGAACCGTCATCAACCTCAGCACCCGTCGTAATCGTCGTCTGGATAACCCCAACAACCAGCTGGGCCGGACCTACATCGTCCTCCGGGACGCCACCTACTGGATGCAGTTGCACGAGATTGGCGATGCGATTCAGGCCCGCTTCTGCCAGATGGATAGCCATGCCGCCATCTCTGCTCGCATCCGCGACCTTCGAGCCCAGGGCGTCACCATCGCCAATCGTCAATCACCGGGCCCTGGTGGGACCCGGCCGCACGAGTATCGACTAATGGCCGCATGGGACGGCGGCACCGGAGGTGCGGCGTGAAAGACGCCAAGCCTTTCGTCAGCCGGGCCAGCAGTATTAAGGATTCGTTGTCGATCGTGGCCCGGCTCCCGAGCGTCCTAGCTCAGGCCATCGACGCGTGGGGTGACGTCGAGGTGGTGGTCCAGAAGCGCAAGCAGAAGCGCAGCCTGGACCAGAACCGTCTCCAGCGCTTGTGGTGCAAGCAAGCCGCAGAGCAGGGCGACATGACGGCCGAGGAATACCGCGGCTACTGCAAGCTTCACTACGGCATTCCGATTCTGCGCCGAGACAGCGAGGCGTATCGCGAAGCTTATGATCGCGTCATTAAGCCGCTTCCTTACGAGCAGAAGCTCGAGCTCCAGATGACGCCGTTCGACTGGCCGGTGACCCGGGGCATGAACAAGAGCCAGAAGACGGAATACCTGAATGCCATGTGGCAGCACTTCACAGGTCTTGGGTTCCACCTCACTGATCCAGGGCTCCAAGGCATCGGGCCTGATCAATACCGGGAGGCCGCATGACCATTGTCACCACATTCCTCGCCGGCGCCGTCCTCCTCGGCATTGGCATCGTGCTGGCTCTCACCTGGATCAGCCGACAGGTCGAGCGACAGCACAACCGGGAGGCAATCAAGAAGGCTTTGAAGCGAGCAACCAAGGAGGGAAGTCGATGAACCGTGGCCAGCCCCTCCAGCGCAGAACGCCACTCAAGGCCAAGGCACCAATGGCTCGCAAACCGGTGAAGCGAGGCTTGTCGTCAAAGAATCGCCATTCCACGAAACACAAACAGCCTTGTGTCTCTCCAGCGAAGGACAAGCGCTTCCGCAGCCCAGCCTATCTTGCGTTCGTTCGCACTCTGCCGTGCTGCCGTTGTGGTGCGCCGGCGGATGACGCTCACCACGTAATCGGCCTGCATTGGGGGCTATCCGGTATGGGCACCACAGCTCCGGACAGCTTCGCCATGCCAACCTGCCGACCGTGTCACCAGGACATTCACCGGCTGCCAGAGTTGCAGCGTTACCAGCCTGATTGGTTACGCCATGTCATTGCCCGCGGAGTGAGGCAGTTCAGCGGTGACATCCGATCGGAGCTGATCCGAGCCTGGGAATTCATCGACGAGAAGGAGGCCGCTTGATGCGCATCTTCGTGCCGTATTTGGCCAGTAGCACCAACGTGGGCACTCGTCAGCACTGGAGCAGACGTAAGCGTGAGGTGGATACCTGCCACCTTATCGTCCGCAACGCTGTGAACCGGGCGGGCCTTACTCCGGTTGAGTGCCAGGTAGATCTGGTGTTCACGCCCAGGCTTGGGAAAGGAGTACGGCGGCGGGATACGAGCAACTACAGCTTGAGCATGAAGCACCTGGAGGACGGACTAGTTGCCGCCGGTCTCCTGCCCGATGACCGCGGTGAGTTCGTGCGTCGGATCATCTTGGAGCCGCCAGAGATAGATCGGAAGGCTGAGACAGGCACATGGGTGGAGATCATCCCGGTAGGAGAGGGCGAAGATATTGCTGCCGGCCATCGCCGCATCCGGTTCAGGACTGCGGCATGAACCATTTCCGAGTAAGACCCAGGACGGTCCGTGAAGGAGTACGCGGCCTGCCACCGCTATCGGTCTTGATGATTCCTAGAGGGATGGTCATCAACGAGGTTTACGACGAGGAGTGGCGAGATGTCTGGCCCGCGACGAGCACCCTGGCCAGCAAAGCAAGGCTGTGTGTGGAGCATGATCGCCGGTGCGATATCGCTCAGAGGAAACACCAGAAAGGAGCGGCGCGCCTTTTTTACGCGGTGGCAGAAAACGCTCCCAGTGGCGGATGAACGGCGTGCTAGAGCGGTTTGGAAAGAGGGCATTCCGATGCCAAAGGAAACGAATCGGGAAAACGGGAAACGATTTGGGAAACGGTAGGAAACGGGAGAGCCAATGCGATACCTGAGCGCACGACAGATGATCTTTGACGCCTATCAGGCGCAGCGGGGCAGTGTGATGGCAGGGGCGACGGAAATTGCCCAGCTTGGTGCTCGAGTCCAGACGACTCAGAAGAGCAACAACGACTGGCGTATCGTCCACGGCCTTGAGGCCGGCGCCGTGATGAGCCGGGTCGAGGCGCTGCCTCCGCATCTGGCGGCCCTGGCTCGCTACTGCTTTGGGCCATTCACTCGCTACGAACTGGATGAGGACAGGGAGACTGTCGAGATTGCCTTGTACCGCCAGCTATTGGCCGACGGCGTAAAGCTACCAGGGCAGGGGAAGGGCAGGCCTACGGCGCAGCAGCTGGAGACGCTCCGGTACCTGTGCGCGGCAGCCCTCTACCACCACAGCGAGACGACCTGGCCGTATCGGCGAGCCGGGCTGCCAGCGCCGAATGCTATCAGGAGTTGGTTGAGGCGTGAGTATGGAACGGATATTGATACTAGGTTCTGGACCCGTCATGACCGAGCGTCATGGGGTTCGGTCTGGGGTTTCGCGCTAAAGAACCTTGATCGTTATGAGGAACAGTCCCTTGGCACGGTGGCTTTACTGATCTATGCCGCAGCGTAGTTGCCGGGGCCCGCGTGATTGATAAATCGTTTGTAAAAAAACTAAGAGCGATTTTTTTAAAGTCCTTCATAGCCGCTGTCGGTGTCAAAATGGTCGGTCATTTCAGTTTTAGTGGATGTGGCCGGCCTTCGTTCCTTGTAATGCCAAGAAAACAGCGCTTTCGATTTTTGGATTTTGTAGTAATTTGATGTTTTTCCTGAGGTCTGTTATTCTGGTTGGCGTCCTTCTAGTATTCTTTTCACTTGTTCGTTTAGCTCTTCTATCTGGTTGTCTTTTATTTGTATTTCACTGCGAAGTTCCTCTTGGCTCATCATTTGATAGTTATCTTCGCCTAAAGAAAAGCTTCCATGTCCCGTGTAGATGAATATTTGGTCATCACTTTGATGAACTACAGGAGTTATAGAGCCGTTAGCTCCTCCTTGGTTGCCATCACCAGTGGCGATCGCTTTTCCCCAGAATCCGTTGACAGCATTGTTAATTGAATCAGAAAGCTCTTTTATAGCTTCATTCAGTCGCTGGCTGATGCTTGAGTTTGAGCCCAGGTATTCGTCATTCATTGCGCGAAAAGCATATAAATTGTTTAGCGCAGCCACATAGTTTTCATTCTCTAGCTCTTCAATCCCTTTGTTGTAGTAGTCTTCGCCAATTTTGTTAGATTCTTCGTTAGAAAGCACAGGGGTGCTGGCCAAAAAACACAGAATGAATACTGATGTTATTCTCATAAGTACGCCTCATGGAAGTTGCTTTGGCAAAGTGATTGATGAACCTGTTTCGCTCGTTGGCTGGCTGTTACTTCCTGACGTTTCCACTTCAAGTCCTTTGTATAGCGTCACGCCAATTACTGCAGCTCCAAGCAGCGAGAAAAAAGATCCGGGCGCAATTTTCTTTATATATATTCGATTGCCTCCTGAGAACGTGGCATCTATGTCGCCAGATGGTCCATGAAATCCTTTCACAAAAAGCTTAAAACCCATCCAGCAAATAAAGGTTCCAGATAGTATCGATGCTAGTTTGTAAGCCAAAAAGCTGAGCATGAACGAATCATGTGCTTGCATTTTTAATGCCTTGTTATTTAAGTTGCATTTTAAACATAGATGACACTCGGTGACGTCGCCAGAAAGGTTTTGGTATTGCCAACTGCATCAGAACCTTCTAAGCTATCCCCAGCATCTAAGACTTCGCCCTGGCTTCCGAGCCGGGGCGTTTTCGTTTCATCAGTCGGGACAGATGGTTAAGTCGCCGGGCTCATAACCCGGAGAGAGCTGGTGCGATTCCAGCGGCTGTTACCACATTCCAAGGCCCTGCCAGGTAATGAACTGCACCCCGAAAGTTGGACACCCACATCCAACCTTCGGGGTGTTTTCATGAGCAACCGATACGACGAGTGGTTCAAACTGCTGGTGGCACAGCAGTGTTTGCACGGTGACACCAGCTTGAGT